>JAFLUS010000082.1 GCA_022508685.1 Prevotellaceae bacterium
GCCTTGCGAGGCGGACGAGCCGCATCCTGAGTGCGATAGCCGATGCCGATGACCGACACGATGACTTCATCGTCGGGGATATTCAGCAAATGGCGAATGGCATCGGCGTCGCGCAGACCGAGCACGATGGTGTCGAGACCGAGGTCGGTAGCCTTCAGCAGAAGCAGCGCGTTATGCAGACCGAGGTCGTAGATGCCCCATCCGTTACCGATTTCGTTGGTCGGCGTACCGTCGGCATTAAAGCCGACAACGTCCTTGACAAACGTCGCCACCACCAGCACCGAAGCATCCTTCACCGTCGTCGGATTGTGCGACAACAGGCATGCCTTCAGCCGTTCGCGCATCTCTGCCGAAGCCACGACATGATAACGGCTCGTTTGCTGATTTTTCCACGACGGCGCCTCCGTTGCGGCAGCAATCAACTGCTCGACAACGGCACGCGGCACCTCTCGCGTTGCATCGTAATTCCGCACGCTACGGCGTTCACGGATAATTTCGTCAAATGTTTTCATCAGTCTTTCTCCTTATGATAAATAAATGAATGGCGCACAAAGTTAGCCATTTTATCGGAAAACAGCATCTCCATACCCTTAAAAACAGGTATGCGACATGCTGTTTTTTGTTATGCATAAACCGAAAAAGGCGTGCGCATAAGCCTCATAACGCTTATGCATAAACCTAAAAACGTTTGTGCATACGCCGAAACACGTTTATGCATAAGCCGAAAACGCACAAAATTCACAATTATTTGCACACATAAAAGAAAATCCATATCTTTGCCAAATGAATAGGCTGATTCGCCGACTTTGCACCCTGCTCACTGCCGCCTTGCTCTTCGGAGCCATCGCGTGCACAATGGGCAATCGCACAACACCGCTCCACGTCGACACCACTCACCTGCGTAGCGGCGACCTCCTCTTTCGAATGGGCATGGGTGCAGAGAGTTACGTCGTGACAGCCATGAGCCAAGGCGAATACTCGCACGTCGGCATTGCGCTCCTCACCGACAGCGGATGGATGGTGCTGCACGCCGTGCCGGGCGAAGCCGAAGAAACAGACGGTATCGAACGGCTGAAGTGCGAACCCATCGCCACGTTCTACGGCTGCGACCGCGCACAACGAGGAGCCACGGCGCGTGTGGCGTGCACCGACAGCATGGCACGATGTGCCGCCCTCTATGCACTGCGCAAAGTCGGTGAAGGCATCTGCTTCGACAACGACTATACTGCCGACGACAGCACACAGTTCTATTGCAGCGAACTCGTATGGCGAGCCTATCGCCACGTCGGCATCGACCTCGTCGACGACCGCCGCCACAGCCTCATCGCCGGACCGCCCCGAGACCCTGTCATCTATCCGCAGGACATTCTCGACAGCCCTCACGTCGGCAACTTGCAAATATTATACTGAACATTCTAAATTCACCTTTTTTATTAACTTTTAATCATTTAACAACATGAAGAAAATTTTGATGGGCCTCGCCCTTTGCTTCGGTGCATTCATTTTCGCATCGTGCGGACACAGCAACACGCCCGAAGGCGTAGCAGTAGCATTCAACGAAGCCATCGCTAAAGGCGACGCTAAAAAAGTAGTTGAGTTGATGTACCTCGACAACGATGACCAGAAGGAGCAATACCTTGAATTGTTTGAACAAGCATTCGAAGCACAAAAAGACCAACTCAAAGAAACTGCAGGTGCAAAATTCAAAGTCGTTGACACTAAACTCGACGACGACGGCACTACTGCACGCGTGACAATTGAAGCCACAATCAAAGGCGAAACCAAAAAGGAAGTTACCGATGTAAAGCAAGATAAAGACGGTAACTGGAAAGTAGACCTTGGCAAATAAGCCTATCTACATTCTCACACAAAAAGATGGCGGATTTCCATGTGAAATCCGCCATTTCTTTGTGTGTACGGAAAAGACAACCGCGTCAATGACTGCCCATATACTGCTTGCGTCCGTTCTCGATGACGATGCCGTGAACGGGGTCGTTGACGTCTAAACGCCGACCCGACAAATCGTAGCGGCCTGTGGTTCGGTGTCCGTCGGCAACATCTGCATGAACATCGTCGATGCCGACTGCCGCAAGGAAATCGTCGACGGACGCGACATAACCCACATAGGAAATGGTGGCTTCGTTGCGCGTTGCCGTCAGTCCGAATATCGTGGCACCATAGGCGCAGTTCCATTCGCCACCCTTGCAATAGTCGTCCAGATTGCTCTGCGTGAGGTCCCATGCCACCACGACGTCGCCGTCGGCAGCCGTCGCCACCCGCGTGGGTGCCACTTGCGAAGCACGGTTCATGCCGTTGAGCCACCACAGGTAACTGCGCGTTGCCGCCGTACTCAAGTTCGCACCCTTCACGACAAGGTATTTCTGCTCCGCACGCACCATATATTTGCGTCCATCGGTGCGCATCGTCAGACACACGTTGTTGGCGCCCGTTCCGGCAGCCACGCGAATGGTGTTGGCTGCAGCGTCGTAAGTGAACTTGTCAGCACCGACGCGTGCCGCATCGCCCGTCGTCCAGTCGGTGCAGACGAAGCGGTAGTTGTTGCGTCCGTAATGGCGCAGCAGACGCAGGGCATACAGACCGGGAATGAGCGTCGTGCCTGTGGCTTCGAAGCGGCACACGATTTTCGCCTTCGGCTTGCCGTCGCTCGCCGTCAGCATGGCGGTGGGGACGGGATATTCTTCGTTGTAGAAACCATGTTCGTCAGCCAACGAATGGGCAGCAGGTACGCTGATGTCAGCCAATCGTTCGCCGTCGATGAAGAGCGTGCCCACACGTCCGCGGTCGGCCGTCGTGAGCCGCACCATCACGCTCACGCTGTCGGTCTCGCCTTCCGTCGCCAGCGTATATTCGAACCATCCGCCAGCCTGTGCGTCGCGATAGAATTCGCCATTGTACGAACCTTTGCCCGAATCGGCAGAGTAGCGGCCTTCGTGCCCTGCCTCGCTCTGTTGCTCACCCGTACCGACGTAGTCGAGCGTGCGTTCCTCGAGCAGCGCAGCCTCGGCATCGGCACGCCCCATGTCGGAATTGGCGAAGGCTTCCTCCGTCTGTTGGTAGAAATAGCAGCAGTAGCGGGCGTGATGAATCGTGTAGAACGGCACGAGCGTGAGCGTACCCCATTTGCCTCGGTCGACGCGCAGCGAAAATTGCAAAGACGCAGTCTGCTCAATGCGTTCCAGCACTTTCGAGCGTTCGCCGATGAGCAACGGCGACGACGACAGCGACAACGAACGTGCACGACTGCCGGGTGCATGGTCCATGCGTCCTTCGCCGCCATATTCGTTTTGCAGCGCTTCGTAAGGCAATGCCGACGTTTCGGCTTCCGCTTCCGACGTTGCCGTCGTGGCTGCAGCCAGCAGAATGGGGCCATACTTGAAGGCGATGTAGTCCGTCAGATTGGGACAGGTTTCGTAGCGCAACGCCATTGGCAGCGACACTTCCACCACGTCGCCGACAGCCCATGTGCGACGGATGCCGACATAAGATGCAACGCCCACTTGTGCATCAGTCTCCATGCTGACGCCGTTGACGCGCACGTCGAATGCAGCCGTCGTCCATGCCGGATGGCGCACTGCCAACGTGTAGGTGCCGGCGCGGTCGATGGTGATAGTGGTAGCGGGTACGTAGGGAAATTGCGTCGTCTGCGTCACGCCGAAATGTTCGGACTGCAGCACCGACGGCGTGAAGAGATTGACGTAGAGCGTTTCGTTGTCGTCGGAGTGCGTATAGATGAAGTGTCCGTATTTGCCATGGTTCTCCATGCCCGTACCGACGCAGCACCACATTCCCTGATTGACTTGCGAATAGATGCGGTAGCCTTGCGGACGCAACGTCGTGAAGTACACGTATCCGCCTGTCGCAGGGTCTTGCGTCGAGAGGATATGGTTCCACAGCGTCGATTCGTAGAAATCGGCATAGCGGGCATCGTGCGTTTCGTCGAAAAGGTTTTCGCTGAGTTTGAGCATGTTGTTGCTGTTGCAACTTTCGGGTCCGTCAAGGTTGTCGATGTATTGGGATGCCCGACTGGCTGCAAGGAAATGCTCGCTCACGCTGTTGCCGCCGATGCAGACCGTGCGGTTGTCTGCCACGTCTTGCCAGAAGTTGTGGGCTGCCGTGCGATAGGTGGGCGACGGCGTCAGCCCCGAACGCACTTCCTCCTGCCACACACGTTCAAATCCGATGAACTTCGGCACCTGCGTGTTGGCATGCTGTCCGTCGAGAAACGTGCGGTTGAGCGTCTGCATGCCGTTGATTTCGTACTGATGCGAATACTTCCTTGCCGCATTGAGATATTTGATGTCGCCAAACAGCCGGTAGGCATCGGCGAGCGTTTCGTTCATGCCCCCATGTTCCCAGCCGAGAATGTCCTGCATCTGCGCATCCGACAACTTGCCGACCACTTCCACGCTCCAGTCGGCAAGTTTGCGAAAGAGCGTGCGAGCCCGTTCGCTGCCCGTGTAGAGCCACGCATCGCGCAGTCCGGCAAGCACCTTGTGCTGACAATAGAACGGCACCCAACCGCCATACTGCTTGAATGGCGCAGTGTTGCCGGCATAGAGCGACGTCCACACGTTGTTGATGGGTTGTCCGCCGATGAAACCCGCCATTCCCTGCGTGTTGCCGTCGTAGACCGACTGGCAGTCGTTCAGCACGTCGAGCATGTAGTCCAACCGCTCGCGCAACTGCGACTGCATCGCCGCGTCGTCGGTAGCCGCACAAGCAAGAGCGAGTGCCGTGAGATAGTGTCCGCCCACATGCCCTTCGAGCGACCAGTCGGGCTGTCCCCAGTTGGGAAACGACGGATGAAGCGCAAGCCAATTGGCATAACGTCCCGACGTCAGTCCCGCTTGCCGCACGAACGGCGTGAGCAGACGGTCGACGTCATAGTCGAGCAACAGCCGGTTGTTGGTTTCCATTGCCGTGCGCATGGGCGATTCCAGCAGTTTCACTTCCGACAGGGCAAAGTGTTGCGGATAGATGTCAGTCTGCGCCTGTACACGTGTGGCGACAGCAAGGAGCAGCAATGCGCCAAGAGTAGAAAAGCATTTCATGGAGAATAGGTGTTAAATGGTTCGTATGCAAATTTACGCCATTTATCTGAAATAGCCGTCCGAAGCGCACGAAATTTTGCTCTTCGGCGCACGTTTTTTGCCACTCATCGCAAATGTGTCAATGCTTTTTCGTATCTTTGCTTCCGTGAATCAACACACACTAAAACAGACAATTGCAATGAAGAAAATTCTGACCTCACTGCTCATGGCAGCCATCTGCGCCGTCGGCAGTGCACAGGTGACGCAACCGACCGACTGCGGCGTGAAGTACGTGCCGCAAGGCAGCACGCTCGTCACCGAACTGCAGGTGTACAGCCCCTCCATCGTCCGCGTGCTGCGCTACGAACTGACCGACGGAATGGCGACGCCGACACGCACCAGTTACAGCATCACGGCACAACCTGCCGACCGACGCGACAAGGCATTCAAGACGACGGCGAACGGACACGCGCTGCTGACGAAGCATCTGCGTGCCGACATCGACCCGACGGACGGACACGTGACATTCGCCACGGCTGACGGCACGACCCTGCTGCAGGAAACGACGGCAAGCGTAGAAGCCATTTCCGAAGGCGTAGACAAGGGAAAGACGCGCATCAGTCAGCAATTCCGCACCGCCACGCCCGACGAAGTGCTCATCGGTCTCGGTCAGCGACAGACGGAGAACCTCCTGCTCGGCGACGGCGACATCGACATCTGGACGGGCTACAAGATGATACCCATTCCCTACTTCACCTCGGAGCGCGGCTACGGACTCTATTGGGACAATGCCGGCGAATCGAAGTTCCAGCGCCACGGCGCCGACCTGACAATGACATCGGCCGTAGCACCCTTCGAAGACTACTATTTCATGTACGACGACGGCACGCAGGACGGCGTCGTCGCTTGCATCCGCCACCTCACGGGCGACGCCACGATGCTGCCGCTGTGGACGATGGGCTACTGGCAGTGCCGCGAGCGCTATAAATCGAGCGACGAACTCTGCGACGTGCTCGACTACTACCGCGACCACCGCATTCCGCTCGACGCCATCGTGCAGGACTGGCAATACTGGGGTTGCGACTCCAACTGGAACTCCATGCGCTTCGACAATCCATACTACAGCAACAAGGTGGGCGACCCCGAACAGATGCGCTACCTTCCGCCCGACATGCGGCAAATGGCAGCCGAGCACCTCGCCTCGGGCAAGACGCCACGCATCAAGAGCCCACAGGAGATGGTGGACTACGTGCACGGCCGCAATGCCCACCTCATGATTAGCATCTGGCCCGACTTCGGCCCGTGGACGCAGCCCTATGCCGACCTCGACCGCATCGGCGCCCTCTTCCCCTTCGAAAGTTGGCCAAAAGGCGCCGGCGTGAAAGTGTACGACCCGTGGAACCCCGCGGCCCGCGACATCTATTGGAACTACCTGAGCAACCTCTACGAAATGGGCTTCGACGCATGGTGGACCGACTCCACCGAACCCGACCACACGGAACGACCCGGCGACCGCGACTATCCCACCCACGACGGCTCGTTCCGCAGCGTGAAGAACACCTTCGCACTCATGAGCAACCGCGGCATCTACGAACATCAGCAAGAAGCCGAAAAAGCAAAAATCGCCGCATCCGACGGCAAATATAAAGGAAAGCGCACGGTGCAGATGACACGCAGCGGCACGTTCGGCATGCAACGCTACGGAGCCTTCTCGTGGAGTGGCGACGTCGTCAGCAACTGGGCAGTGCTGAAGCAGCAAATCCCAAGCGGACTCAACTACGTCACCTGCGGACTGCCCTACTGGAACACCGACATCGGCGGCTTCTTCGGGTGGGACTACAACAACGACCCGCTGAACCCCGCCATGCAGGAACTGCAAGTACGCTGGATGCAGTTCGGCGCCTTCTGCCCCATCATGCGCAACCACTGCTCATCACCGATGGTGAGTGAAATCTACCAATTCGGCAAACCCGGCGACTGGGCATACGACACCCAACGCGAATACATCGAACTGCGCTACCGCCTGCTGCCCTACCTCTACGCCACCATGGCAGACTGCTGGCGCCGTCAAGGCACCATGATGCGCCCCCTCCTCTTCGACTTCAAGAACGACCCGCAAGCCATCCGCCGCAACGACAGTTACATGCTCGGCCGCCAGTTGCTCGTCCGTCCCGTCACCGACCCGCTCTACACACGCCTTAACCGCGACAAGAGCGGCTCCGTCATCGTCGACGACGTGCGCACCGCCTCCCTCCCCGTCGACGTCTATCTGCCCGCCGGCACACGCTGGTTCGACTTCTGGGACAACAGCATCCACGACGGCGGACAGACCATCGCCCGCCAAGCACCCATCGGCATCATGCCCGTCTTCGTCCGTGCCGGCAGCATCCTGCCGTGGGGCCCCGCCGTGCAGTACAGCACCGAACAATCATGGGAAACCCTCGACCTCCGCGTCTATCCGGGCGCAGACGGCGACTTCACCCTCTATGAAGACGAGTTCGACACCAACAACTACCAGCAGGGACACTACTCCCTCATCCCCATGCACTGGGACGATGCCAAACGCACGCTGACCATCGGCCGCCGCACCGGCACCTTCGACGGCATGGCGCAACAGCGCACGTTCCGCATCCGCCTCATCGGCACCGACAACGTGCAGACCGTCCACTACGACGGCAAGAAA
>JAFLUS010000083.1 GCA_022508685.1 Prevotellaceae bacterium
ATGTGAGATTTGTGCGAACTGCTGTGTGATTGCGATTTTTTTTGTAATTTTGCGGCACTAAATCACGAAGGACTGATGGATTGGTTACGCATAGTGGATAAGTATTATCCGGAGGGAACGGAATTGCGTCGGATTTTGCTGACGCATAGTGAGGGTGTGGCACGCAAGGCACTGGCGATAGTGGATGCGCATCCGGAGTTGGGGGCTGACCGCGACTTTGTGGCGGATGCTGCGATGCTGCATGATGTCGGTATTTTCCTGACGGACGCGGCGGGAATTCAATGTTTCGGGACGGAGCCCTACATACGGCATGGCGTGTTGGGGGCTGCGCTGATGCGTGAGGAAGGATGCGAACGGATTGCGAGGGTGTGCGAACGACACACGGGAACGGGACTGACGCGGGAACAGATTGTGCGTCAGCAGTTGCCGTTGCCGCATCGTGATTTTCTGCCCGAAACGGTGGAGGAGGAAATCATTTGCTATGCGGACAAGTTCTTTTCGAAAACCCGACCGGAGGAAGAAAAAACGGTGGAGCAGGCACGCCGGAGTCTGATGAAGTTTGGCGAAGAGGGCGTAGCGCGTTTCGATGCGTGGACGGCGCGATTTGCTTTGTCCCGATAGCAAAATCTTCGAAACGAAGGAACTGAATGGTGGATTTCCCGACGTTTTGGTCGAAAATCGAAAGAAATGTGACGGAAAATTTGGAGGATTAGTGTGTTACCACTATCTTTGTCAGCGATTTAAATGTGTTTTTCATAGTAATAGATTATTGAATCTGCCGGCTCGTGAGGGTAGGCAGATTTTTTGTGTCATGCTTTGAGCGCGTCGTGGAGTTGCTGAATGGCTTGTTGGGCATCGTGGGTTTGGTCGAGCAGCGATACGAATTTGGAACCGATGATGGCGCCGGCGGCATGTTGGCAAGCCGATGCCAACGTCTGCCGATTGCTGATGCCGAAGCCTATCATGCGCGGATTGCGAAGGTGCATGTCGTTGATGCGCTGGAAGTAAGCCTGTTTCTTTTCATCGAATTCTTTTTGTGCGCCGGTGGTGGCGGCTGACGACACCATGTAGATAAATCCGTCGGTGTGTTGGTCGATGAAGCGGATGCGTTCTTCGCTGGTTTCCGGTGTGATGAGCATGATGATGCGAAGGTCGTAGCGGTCGGCAATGGGTTTGTATTCCTCCTGATAATCGCGGAAAGGGAGGTCGGGAATGATGACGCCGTCGATGCCGACGGCTGCACATTGCTGGCAGAACGACTCGAAACCGAATTGCATGATAGGGTTGAGGTAGCCCATGAGGATGAGGGGAATGTCAACGTCCGTGCGGATGTCCTGCAACTGCGTGAAGAGTTTGCGGAGCGTCATTCCGCCTGCCAACGACTTGATGGCGGCATCTTGGATGACAGGGCCGTCGGCGAGCGGGTCGGAGAAGGGAATACCGACTTCAATCATGTCGATGCGGTTGGCTGCCAACGTGCGGATGATGTCTGCCGTGCTGTCGGGCGTGGGATGTCCGGCGCAGAAATAGATGGAGAGAATATCCCGTTGCTTGGTGGTAAAGAGGTGGTTGATGCGGTTCATATTGCAGTGGGGTTAATGTTCGTGAAGGTTGTGAAGAAAGTGGCGCAGCAAGGCGACGTCCTTGATGCCGGGACTGCTTTCAAACTTGGAATTGAGGTCGATGCCGGCGAATTGCGGATGACGGATGGCGCGTAGGCGAGGGGCATCGTCGGGCGTAATGCCGCCAGTCAGAAGGAATGGGGTAGTTCCGTGGTAATGAGCGAGAAGGTCCCAATCGAACTGCACGCCGCTTCCGCCATTGATGCCGTTCGTCGGCGCCGGCAGTTTGGTTTCAAACAGAAAGTAGTCCACATAAGGCGCGTAGGCAGCAGTTTGCTGCATATCGTCGGCAGTGGCGACGGGTATCATTTTAATGATGATGACGGAAGCCGACGCGCTGCGCAGTTGTCGGCAAAATTCGGGCGTTTCGTGACCATGCAACTGAATGCCGTCGAGACGGAATGCCTGCTGCCTGTCCATGATGTCGTTGAGGGTGGCGTCGACAAACACGCCTATGCGCCGACAATGCTGCGGAAGATAGGCGGGCAGCGCAGCGCAATGGCGCGATGATTGAGGGCAGAAGATGAAGCCCATCCATTGGATGCCGAGGGCTTCGACCTGCCGAATGTTGTCTGCATCTCGCATACCGCAGACTTTCACGATGCGTTGGTGCTGCGCTGTCATGAGGTCAATGCGTGGATTTGTCGGATGAACGCTGCCAACGTGTCGCCCGGCGCAGTGGTTTTCATGAATGTCTCTCCGATGAGAAATCCGCGGAAACCGGCTTGACGCAGTTGGCAAACCGTTTGCGGATGGCTGATGCCGCTCTCCGACACGAGCACGTAGTCGGACGGAAGCAGTGCCGCCAAGCGGAAGGAATTTTCGACATCCGTATGGAACGTGCCGAGGTTGCGGTTGTTCACTCCGACCATGTCGATGGCGTCGCTCACATAGTCCAACTCTGCTTCTGAATGAATTTCCAACAGCGTTTCCAATTGGAGTTCGTGCGCCGTCCGCGCCAACTGCCGACAGGTTTCCTTTGTGAGGTCGGCAGCAATGAGGAGGACGGCATCGGCACCGACGGCACGTGCCTGAAAGAGTTGGTACTCGTCGATGATGAAGTCCTTGCGTAGAATGGGTGTGTCGGGCACCTGTGGTCGGGCTGTCTGTATAAACTCCAACTTGCCGCCGAAGAAGGGTTCGTCGGTAAGAATGGAAAGGGCTGCTGCTCCGTTCTCGGCATACGACAGCGGAATGACGGCAGAGTCGCCTTCCTGCTTTATCCATCCTTTGGAAGGCGAACGGCGTTTGAATTCGGCAATGATGCCGGTGGCAGACGCCGTCAGTGCAGCCGACATGGAGCGAACGGGCACATCGTCCGCCATGATGCGCTCGACGGCATGGTAGAGTTGGCGAGGCGGAACGGCTTCTTTTTGCGCCGCCACCTCGATGGCTTTCTGCTGAACGATGGTTTCAAGAATATCTTTCATAAACGGACGTTAGGAATTGATTTCCACGAACTTCTTCAGACATTCCAATGCCTTTCCGCTTTCCAATGATTCGCGGGCAATGGCAATGGACTCTTCAATGCTCAGGTTGCGGTTCATGACACTGATGCCGCACGCCGCATTTGCCAGAATGACGTTCTTCTGTGCCTGCGTACAGGTGCCTTCCAACACGCTGTCGAAAATGGTTTTCGCTTCTTCGGCAGTCGCTCCGCCATAGATGTCGCTCGGGTCGATGTAGTCCATGCCCAAGTCCTTTGGTGTAAAGACTTTCTCGAAGTTGTTGGTGACGAACTTGAAACCGCTCGTCAGACTGATTTCGTCGTAGCCGTCGTAACTGGTCAGCACGCCGAAGTTGTCGCCGATTTTCTGATGAATGTTGGTATACAGGCGCAGTTGGCTCTGATTGGCAGTGCCATGCAGCGAATTCTTCGGGTGGCAAGGATTGACGAGCGGGCCGAGCAGATTGAAACACGTGGGAATAGCCAATGCGCGTCGTGCCGGCCCGACGAACTTCATGCCGTAGGCAAAGAGCGGTGCATGGAAATAGCAGATGTTGGCTTCGTCGAGCGAACGGCGCAGTTGGTCGGCATCGTCCGTGAACTTCACGCCGTGCGCCATGAGGACGTTGCTTGCACCGCTCACCGATGTGCTTGCTCCGTTGCCGTGCTTGCTGACTTTGTAGCCTGCTCCGGCGATGACAAATGCCGAGCACGTCGAGATATTGAACGTGTTCTTTTGGTCGCCACCTGTGCCGACGATGTCCAACGTATTGGCATCGTTGCCGAGGTCGATGTATTTGCCCGTTTCCAACAGGCCGTCGCGGAAGCCTAACAGTTCGTCAACAGTGGCGCCGTGCATCTGTATGCCCATTAGCAGGGCTGCGATTTGCTGTTCGTTATACTGCTCGCGGGTGATGTTCACCATGATGTCGTGCGTTTGCTCGCGAGTGAGTGACTTGCCTTCGATGAGTGTCGTGAGATAGTGTTTCATAATGGTCATGAGTGTGATTAGGCGTGAAGCCAGTTGTCGATGATGTGTTTGCCTTGTGGGGTGAGTACGCTCTCCGGATGATATTGGATGCCACGGATGTCGAAATGCCTATGGCGCAGCGACATGATATAGCCTTCGTCGCTCGTGCTCGTGATTTCCAACTCTTGCGGCAACGTGTCGGCATCGACTATCCATGAGTGGTAGCGACCGACTTCAATCTGCTGTGGAAGTCCCTTGAACAGCACATCTTCCATCAAGATGTTGGCGTTGGTCGCTACGCCGTGGTAGACGTCGGAGAGATTGACCAACTGCCCGCCAAAGGCTTCTGCGATTGCCTGATGTCCGAGACATACGCCGAGAATGGGCTTTATGCCTGCATAAGTGCGGATGACGTCCAACAGCAGTCCGGCTTCGGAGGGAATACCGGGGCCCGGCGACAGGATGATTTTGTCGTATGCTTGGAGTTGCGGCAGTTCAAACTGGTCGTTGCGGAAGACTGCGACGTTTCCTCCCAATTCCTTGACCAAGTGCGACAGGTTGTAGGTGAAACTGTCGTAATTATCAATGATGACTACGTTCATAGCAATTCTGCAATTTCTACGGCACGACGCAGCGCACCGAGTTTGTTGTTCACTTCCTGCAATTCATATTCTTCATCGCTTTTGGCAACAATGCCTCCGCCTGCCTGCATCCATAATTCGTTGTTGCGACTGACAAACGTGCGGATGGTAATGGCTTGGTTCAGCGAGCCGTTGAAACCGATGAACCCGATGCAACCGCCATACGCCCCACGGCTGTGCGGTTCGTAGGCAGAAATGAGTTGCATGGCACGCACTTTCGGTGCGCCCGACAGCGTTCCGGCAGGGAAAGTATCGATAAATGCCTTGATAGCATCAGCCCCTTCATCCAACGTGCCGCTGACACGGCTGACGAGATGGATGACGTGGCTGTAGTATTGCATGTCCTTGTAGAAATCCACGGCGACGTGGTGGCAGTTGCGGCTTAAATCATTGCGAGCCAAGTCCACCAGCATGACGTGTTCGGCATTCTCCTTCGGGTCGTTCTGCAGATAGAGCGCATTGCGGCGGTCTTGTTCCACATCGCCCGTTCTGCGCGTCGTTCCCGCTATCGGGTCGATGTACGCCCTTCCGTTCTCGATGCGGCAATGCGTTTCGGGCGAAGAACCGAAGATGCGAAAACCGCCGAAGTCGAAGTAGAACAGGTAGGGCGACGGATTGATAGTGCGGAGGGCGCGATAAAGTTTGAAATCGTCGCCTTCGTAGGGTTGGATAAATCGTCGTGAAAGCACGATTTGGAATACGTCGCCTCGCTGACAATGCTGAATGCCGCGTCGGATATTGGCTTTATGTTCCTCGTCCGTCAGTGTGGACGTACATTCGCCCACAGGACGGAAGTCGAACGTTCGCGTCGGGCGGTTGAGAATGTCGCTTTCCAACTGCTCCACATCCGTCTGTTCGCCATCTGCAAGCAACTGCACAATGGTCAGTTCGTTGCGGAAGTGGTCGAACACGATGACATTCTTATATAATATATAGAGCATGTCGGGCGCATCGTTCTCGTCCTGTGTCTCCTTCTTCACGTCGATGTGTTCAAAATAGCGGACGGCATTGAAGGCGGTATAGCCATATAGTCCGCAATACTGCCGTTCGGCGGCGTCGCCGTCGATGCGGAATTGCTGCAGAAATGCCGTGATGGCTTTGTCTACTCCGCAGTCGGCAGTGACAGGCGTCGCCGTCTGTGTGCCGTCGGGAAACTGGCAGCGCACCTCGCCATGCTCCAGACGGATAGAGGCAATGGGGTGGACGGCGATGAACGATTTGGCGTTGTCGCCGCCATGGTAGTCGCTGCTCTCCATCAACGCCGATTGTGGATAGTCGTCGCGGATGCGCAGATAGGCACTGACCGGCGTGACGAGGTCGCCCAATACTTTCTTGGCTACAGCCCGATAGGTATATGTCTGTTTCATGTTTTCAGATGCTTGAGATAGGTTTGCATGTCCTTGTCGCCTCTGCCGCTCACCGTGAGCACCACCACGTCGTCGGGGCGGAACGTCAGTTTCGGCAGTGCGCCCAGTATGTGAGCCGACTCCAATGCCGGAATGATGCCTTCCGTCCGCGTGAGTTCGTAGGCTGCCGCCAACGCTTCGTCGTCGTTCACAGCCACGACCTGCGCCCTTCCCGACGCATAGAGTTGGCAATGGAGCGGGCCTGTTCCCGGATAGTCCAATCCGGCAGAAATGCTGTAAGGTTCGATGATTTGTCCGTCGTCCGTCTGCATCAGTTTGATGCGCGAACCATGCAGAATGCCGTCCGTTCCGATTTGCAGCGAAGCCGCAGTCCGGTCGCTGTGGATGCCCATGCCGCCCGCCTCTGCCAAAATCAGACGCACGCGCGCGTCGTCAATATAATGATAGAATGTCCCCGCAGCATTCGACCCTCCGCCCACGCATGCCAGCAGATAGTCGGGATAGTCCCTTCCTGTCTGTTCTGCCAGTTGCTCGCGGATTTCTTCCGAGATGACGCTCTGCAGCCTTGCCACCATGTCGGGATAGGGATGCGGACCGACGGTCGAACCGATGATATAGAACGTGTCGGCTGGATGACAGCACCAGTCGCGGATGGCTTCGTTCGTGGCATCCTTCAGTGTCTTGTTGCCCGAATGGACGGGACGAACCTCTGCGCCCAACATCCGCATTCGTTCCACGTTGGGTTGCTGCCGTTCCACGTCGGTTGCACCCATGTAGACCGTGCAGGGCAAGTTCATCAGCGCACATGCCGTAGCCGTCGCCACGCCGTGCTGACCGGCGCCCGTCTCGGCAATAATCCGACGGCGACCCATGCGTTTGGCAACCAGTATCTGCCCGATGGAATTATTGATTTTGTGTGCCCCCGTGTGGTTGAGGTCCTCACGTTTCAGATAGAGTCGGCACCCATATTTCTCGCTCATGCGTCGGGCATGATAGAGTGGGGAAGGGCGCCCCACGTAGTCGCGGAGCAAGCGACGATATTCCTGCTGAAAATCCGCACTCTCGATGATAGGGAGGTAGGCTTGGCGCAGGTCGTCCACCGTCTTGTAGAGAATTTCCGGTACGTATGCGCCGCCATATTGCCCATAGAACCCGTCGGCATCGGGGCGGTTGGCTTCGTGTTTCATCTGTTCAGTTGTTTCTTCAATAGTTTGATATTCGTGTCTATATTCTCCCTTTAACGAAGAAGAGCCGTCGTAAGTACGACAGGCTCTTTTTCTTCTTTGCCTCGGCAGCATGGCAGACAGGTTGCCTCGGCAGTGTGGAAATGGCGCAGACGGCTTACGACTGATAAGGTCTTAAGCATTGCCATCGCCAATATCTGATGTTGCTGTTCTGCATGCGTCATTTCGTTTTCGTTGCAAAACTACAACTTTTTCGCTGATGCTGCAAGAAATTGTTCAAATTTTTGCTGTTTTTTTGACAAAAAGACAAATTTGATTTGCGTTGCCGCAGACCGTAAAAAATCCTTACGCACAACCCCTGTCAGGCGTGCGCATAAACGTGAACACGCTTA
>JAFLUS010000084.1 GCA_022508685.1 Prevotellaceae bacterium
AAATAGTCGAAATTTAAGGAATAGACAAATTTTTCTATCAATTAAAGCAAAAAATGCCCGATTTGCAGATAAAATATAATAAAAACGACATATTTTGCAAAAATATGCACATTGGGCACCATCGTATGGCGCATAGTGCAGAACGGCATGAAGAAACCGCGTTTTCAGGCTGTCGCAGTGCTGTGTCAATACTGCTGCGTGACTGCTGTAGCCGCCATATTCGTCGGTTATATATAATAAAATGTACCCGCGCACGCGCGTGTACATCTATAAATAAGAAATATGTACATATGGAGCACCGAAGCATCGGTGTCCCACTTTGATGATTGACAAGCAAGGTAGTTGTGATTATCGGAGAGGACATTGGAGGGCGCGCTCGATGGTGGGTGCCATGTCGTAGTAGCGGTATTCGGCGAGGCGACCGCCGAAGGTGACGTTGGGGAGGGTGGCGGCGAGGTCGCGGTATTGGGTGTAGACGGCGGTGTTGCGGTCGTCGTTGATGGGATAGTAGGGTTCCATGCCGGGTTGCCACTCGGTGGAGTATTCGCGGGAGATGACGGTGTGGGGGATGCGGTCGACGGCGTCGCCGAAGTGTTCGAAGTGCTTGTGCTCGATGATGCGGGTGTAGGGCACTTGGCGTTCGGTGTAGTTGACGACGGCATTGCCTTGGTGATTGGAGGTGGGGAGGGTTTCGGTTTCAAACCGGACGGTGCGCCATTGGAGATGTCCGAAGCGGTAGTCGAAGAAACGGTCGATTTCGCCGGTGTAGACGATGTGGCGGGCTTGGGCGTCCCAGTGGGTGCGGTCGTCGAAGTAGTCGCAGGAGGTGCGGACTTCAATGCCGTCGAGCAGGCGCTGAATGAGTTGGTTGTAGCCGCCGACGGGGATGCCTTGGTAGGCATCGTTGAAATAGTTGTTGTCGTAGACGAAGCGGACGGGAAGCCGGCGGATGATGAAGGCGGGCAGTTGGGTGCAGGGGCGTCCCCACTGCTTTTCGGTGTAGCCGCGGATGAGGGTTTCGTAGATGTCGCGTCCGATGAGCAGAAGGGCTTGTTCCTCAAGGTTGCGCGGTTGGTCGATGCCGGCGTCGTGCATGGCTTGGAGGGCTTCGGCACGTTGCTGGTCGATTTTTGCCTTCGCTTCGGCTGGTGTGTGTACGCCCCACATCTGGTGGAAGGTGTTCATGTTGAAGGGCAGGTTGTAGAGTTGCCCTTTGTAGTTGGCTATGGGGGAGTTGGTGTAGCGGTTGAAGGGAACGAGGGCGTTGACGAAGTTCCACACTTCGGCGTTGTCGGTGTGGAAGATGTGTGCGCCGTAGCAGTGGACGTTGATGCCGTCGACGTTTTCGCAGCGGACGTTGCCGCCGACGTGGGGACGGCGGTCGATGACGAGGCAGCGATGTCCGGCTTGGTGCGCCTTATAGGCAAAAGTGGCGCCGAAGAGTCCGGCGCCAACGATGAGATAGTCGTACATGGGTTGTTGCTTACTGTTCGGTGTAGGTGCCACCGGTGATGTATTTTGTTCCTTTGACTTCGAGGGTGAGGGCGGCAGTGTTCGCCTTGGTGACGTGGATGTCGCCTGCCGTCTGGTAGAAGTCGCGGTCGATGTGTATGCCGGCGCACTTGGTGTTGTCGGCTGTGTAGGTGCCACCGCTGACGGTGAGGGTGACGTCGGTGCCGTCGAAGTGCACGTCGCCGCCGTTGTTGACGGCTGTGCTTGCCGTGACTTTCTTGGCCTTGAAGCCTTTGGCGCCGTTGCCGCTGACGGTTCCTTCGATGTTGCCGCCGCTGAAGTAGGCGTTGTAGTTGAAGCGGATGGCTTGGCTGAGGTCACCGGTGACGCTGAAGTCGATGTTGCCGCCGGTCATGTAGATGATGGAGTCGCACTTGAGGCCTGTGCCGTCTTTCTGTGCGATGTTCATGTGGAGGCTGCCGTCGTTGATGTACATGGAGCCGAAGTCGTCGGCGTCGATGCAGTCGCTTCCGCAGTTGGCAATGGTGAGGTTGCCGCCGTTCATGATGAAGCGGTTGTGCTCGGTTTCGCCTTTCTTGCCTTTTCCGCAGTGGATGCCGTCGCTTGCAGCACCGAGGATGTTGATGTCGCCGGTGGAGGACTTGAGTTGCAGGTATTCGGCTGCGCAAATGGCGTGCTTGGTGTTTCCGGTGACGTTGAGCGTGCCTTTACCTTTCAGTTCCAAGTGTCCTTTGGTGTAGAAGGCGGCTTTCTGCGTGCCGTTGGCGCCGTCGGCAAGGGTGTTGACGGTGCCTTTGATGAGTTTCACTTCGATGCGCTTGCCACATTCGATGTCGATGGCTGCCCCTTTCGGGTTGGTGAGGGTGACGCCATTGAGGTGCATCCGCAATTTGTAACTGCCGTTGAGGGTGAGCGAGCCGTTGTCGGATGTTCCGCTCAGGGTGTAGAGCAGTTCGTCGGTGGTGTTGGTGGAGGTGATGCTGACGTGTCCGGCATTCACGGTGTAGGTGACGCCTGTGACGGTTGCCGGAACGGAGACGGTGGCTTCGGTGCCGTTCCACACGATGTCGACGGAGGGAAACTGGGGCGGCATGAAGGTGATGGAGTCGACGTCTGCCAAGTCGAACGACTTTTTGCCTACGGTGATGGTGGAGCGGTCGTCGGAGATGGTGATGTCGGTCTTGCTGTTCACTTCGATGGCTTCTTCGTCATAGCCTTCGCAGACGTAGGCTGTGACTTGTGCCGATGCGGCTGCCGAACATACGAGGGCAAGGGCTGCCAATATGGATTTTTTCATGGTGGAGATTAGTTTTTAACGATTTTGAAACTCTTGCCGTCGACAGTGACGATGTAGACGCCTTGTGGCATGTGGGCAAGGCTGAGGGTGGCGTTGTTGGTTGCCGATTGCTGCATGACGAGTGTTCCGCCGGCTTGATAGACGTGGATGAGGTCGGCAGTGCCGTTGACGGTGAGTTGCTGTCCGTCCCACGCGATAGCGGCATTGTCGGCTGCCGTGCGTTGGATGGCATCGACTTCGGTGGCCGTATCGAGGTACATCCGGGCGATGTCGTCCATGGCGACGGTAATGGTGGTGCCGTCGGTGCGTGTCACGACTACGTTTGCCTTGTCGAATGTCAGTTTGCGGACGGTGCTGACGGGATAGTTTGTCGTGGTGTTCGATGTGCTGACGATGTACAAGTCGAAGTCGTCAGCATGGATGTTGAGGCAAGCGATAAGCGCGATTGCCATGAGGAGGAGTTTTTTCATATTTGTTGGTGTTTTTTAGTTCGGAGGGGCTGCAATGGCATTGCAGCATAGGTGTCTTGTTTTAGAGGTTGAACTTCAGGCTCCAGCCAACGAAGTGGCCGTTGGGGTCGTCGTCATCGTTTTCCGTCTGATAACGATAGAAGACGGAGAGTTTCGCTTTCTTCTGAATGTTGTAACTGACGCCACCGGTGTACTTCCAACGTTCGACGTGGCGCTGTCCGGCGCAGTATTCGACGGAGGCGAAGGGATTGACGGGCAGGCGGCGGATGTTGTAGGTGAGGGTGAACTTGGAGCGCAGGAGCATGATGTCCTTTGCACGCACTGCCTTCTTGTCGCCGACGGCATAGAGTTCGTCGTCGCCATTGTAGCGGTACTTCACGCGGTCGACAGAGTCGGCCTTGAGGTTGTGCGTGTACTGGAAGGTTTCTTTGAGTGCGATGCTCCAGCGCTTGTTGATGGTGTAGTTCGCACTGATGCCGGTGGAGATGCGGTAGCGGTTGCGCCAGTAGTTGGCAGTCCAGTTGTAGCCGTTGAGCGCACCGGTCTTGTCGCTGTAGTGCTCGTTGAGTTCGGAAAGGCTCTGCTTCCATGCGTAGTCGAACCCGACACTTCCCTTCATGGTGAGTTTCTTGTCGTCGGTGCGGAACAGGCGGAAGTCAAGTCCGCCACCCACTTGCCAACGGTCGGTGCGGTGGGTGTCGGCTTGCGAGCGGTGGTTGCCTTCGATGCTGACGCTGATGCCGGAGGCTATCTTTTTCTCTACTTCAAGGCTCACGTCAGTGCCGAAGTCGTCGTGGTTCGGCGTCGGGCGCATGGTTTCCTGTGCGCCGGCGGCGGTGGCAACGGCGGTGAGGAGAAGTGCGAAGAGAAATTTCCTATTCATAGAGTTTCGGCATTTTTTGGAGGGACTCGTCTTGGTCGCCATCGGCATTGTAGAAGATTTTGATGAGCGCCATGTCCTTGAGGAAGTCGATTGACCCGATTTCTACGCGTGTGATGTCGAGCCCCGTCCGCTTCTTGAGGTCGGCGATGAGTTCGTCGCGACGGTCGGGCGTGATGAGGTCGATTTTGTCGTACTTGATATGCTTCGACGACAGGCTCTTGAGCCATTTTCCACCTTCGGCAAGCCAAAGTGCGAGGACGAAGAAGAGGTCGGTGAGGGTGAGTTCGCCAATGGCGGTGAGTTCGGGGCCGAGGAAGTCGGGGTGCTTGTCACTGATGTCGGCAAGCCACGCAAGGGCATTGATGGCCGACATGGAGATGATGATGAACAAGTAGGTCATTTCGCGGATGGGCACCGACTCCGTGCGGTAGCGCATGATGCAGAAAATGGCGAACAATCCCATGGCGAAACCCGTCTTCATCTTGGCATCGCCCATGAGGTGCATGAGCATGAAGATGGCGAAACCTACGAGGATGTAGGTGAAGAAGAAGTCGCGTCGCCGGCTCTTGGGGAAGTAGAAGCAACGGGCAATGACGAAGCAGAAAATGGTATTGACGATGAGTCGCAGCACGAGGTCTACGATTTTCACGGTGTCGCCGGAAAGTGAAGCGAGGAATTCGTTGATAGTGTCCATTGTTATTGAGTGTTTTGATTTTCGCAGACGTTAGCAGATGTCTTCGTCGTAACGGATGATGTAGGTGTCGTCAGCGTTGATTTTCTGCAGCAGCCGCAATTTGGTTTTGAAATTGTTTTGCTTGAGTTGCGGGTCGGTCATCGCCATCCCGATGCAGCATTTCGAGAAGCCTGTGGGGTGGATGTGGAGGTCGCGCAAAATGGAGAGGATGGGCGAATAGATGTTGCCGTCGCGCTTGAGTTCCACGACGACGATGTTGCCCGTGTCGCGGTCGATGTCGGTGTCGTAGTTGTGGAAACGGACGTTGAAGTCGATGGTCAGCCGCTCCGTCTTCGCGTAGTTGACGAGCGTGATGCGGTCGAAGTGGTTCTGCACGACGGGGTGCATCGCGTCGAGCATCAGTTTCGTGCGGTCGAGCACGAGTTCGGCAGCACCCTCCGTCCGTGGTGCCGTTTCGAGACTGCCGACCCTGATGCGCTTCTTCTTCGTGCGGGCATGGTTGTTCTTCCGCTTCACTTCGAGGAAAGTGAGGTCGCCCGAACTGAGATATGTCCTCACGCGCACCTTCGTCCGACGTGCGTGCCGGTTGTGGTGCTGCATATACATCGTATAGTCGTCGGTGTCGAAGTAGGTCGTGCGATAAGGGCTGATGCGGTCGTCGCCGATTTGCTGCACGTAGTATTTCTGCTGCACGCGGTGCAGCATGGCGACGAGTTGCCGCTTGGAACACACGAACTTGGTGTCGATGCGGTTCATCAGTCGAATGGACGACATTTCGTCGAGCGTGATAGGCTGCATCGTTTGCAGCAACGCATGTATGTCTTGGTCGTAGTCAGTCATCACTTGGCGGTGGATTGTCGTGCTTTAGTTACGCATCAGCGTGCGTTATCGCAATTTCGCAGGCAAATATAGGTATTTTCTTCTGATTAACCGCGTTTTAGGCGGAAAAAGTGCGAAATCGCGCGGTTTTACGCTTGCAGAGAATACTTTCATAATCCCCCGGCACCATTCATGAATAAATTAGAAATGGCGTAGAGAGGCATCACCTGAATACGGCGGACGGCATCGGCTTGCTGCTTGTCATGGCTTTCCAACAATGCGAAGTTCTCCAATGAACATCGTATGGCATCCGTCAACTGCTTCTGCCGCATGAACAGATGAAGGCTTTTCATCTTTCCGCTGACTCCGGACTTACATTCTATGGGCAACACCTTCAGGTCATGGGCAATGACGTAGTCCACCTCTGAACGAGTGCCTTCTGCCGTGTTTTCCCAATAGTAGAGGTCGTGCTGCGAACGTGGGTTGTTGTATTTTATCATCTCCCACCCCAACACCATTTCCGTCAGTCCGCCTTTGTTCACCAAATCTTCGGCAGTGCCAGCCACGATGAGTTCCGTCAACTGGCGTGCGCTTCCCAAGTCCATGTCAAGGATGCGCAACAGCAGACCGCTGTCCAGATAGATGTACTTGCGAAATTTCTCGTTGGTTTCAGCCCCCAAGGGCAACCCGTTGGCTGCCGTATGGCTCACCCGCTTAATGATGCCTGCATCGCACAATAGTCCGAGCGCTTTCTTCACTTCTTCAGCGCGGTATGCACCTTCCACCTTGCTATACATGAACTTGTTGCCAACCTGAAGGATGACGCTCTGCAACGTGTTGCGGAGCAGTGTGGGGTCGACCCGCTTGGCATATTTTGCGAAGTCATCATAATAAGCCAACTGAATGTCATCAAGTTCAGTCTGACACTGGCGGTAGTCATGGCTCTCCACCCATGCGGAAACGCTTGCCGGCATGCCGCCCACCATCAGGAAAGTGCGGTAATGCTGCACCAAATCGTTGTGAAGAGCCGTAAACAACGGCGTCTTGCCGTCTGCCGCCTGCTTGGCGCTGACCCACGACCGCTTGCCTTCTGCCACAAGAAATTCATCGAACGAAAAAGGATAGACGAACAAGGAGCGGATTCTGCCGACGCCAAACGAAGGTATCTCTTTCAATGCGAATTCTAACAATGAACCTGCCGCAACGACGTGCAGGTCGGGATAATCCTCCTTAAAAGCCCAAAGACTCTTGATGGCATCCGGGCAACTCTGGATTTCGTCAAAGAACAGCAGCGTCTTTCCTGCCTCTACCGGCTGATTATACAGCATGCCCAAACTGTCAGCAAGCGTACGGACATCATGGACTTTCTCAAAGATGTCCTTCACCTCTGGCCGCTTTTCAAAATTAACCTCAATGAAATGGTCAAAAGTTTCGCCCAAATGCTGCACAGCCCGCGATTTTCCAACCTGACGTGCGCCACGGAGCAGCAGTGGTTTCAGGCTGCTGCCGTTTTTCCATTCCAGAAGCAGAGTATCGATAGCCCTTTCTATGTACATAAACCTTTCATTTTTAGGTAGAAATACGGACGCAAAGGTAAGGATTTATGTTGAAAGCAACAAGAAAGTTGAGCAAAATCTGACAAAACCGAGAGGAATAAACACCCGTTTTCTGACAAAACCGAGAGGAATAAATGCCCGTTTTCTGACAAAACCGAGAGGAATAAGGCAGACACTGCTGCACAAGAGTATCAAGTCCATTGTACGCATTCAGTTCGTCAGTCATCACCTTTTTCTAAATGTTAAATTCCTTTAACAACCAGTGTTAAAATTAACATTTAAGTGTTAAAATTGGCGTTTTCTTAACTTGCTGATAATCAAAACCCTACCAATTCAAAATTTGGAGTGCACTTTCGTTGAACTTGAAGTGCACTTCAGTTCAATTTAGAGTGCACTCCAGATGCAACGA
>JAFLUS010000085.1 GCA_022508685.1 Prevotellaceae bacterium
ATGTGTCCTAATCGTGTGTAACTCCATGAGTTACTGCCATAAAATAACACAATCTGATTACCATTGTAGAGGATGACATCGCCCGCCTTGGTGGTCAATTGCGCATTGCTGGTGGGCAGCGAGTGTCCCAATGCGCCAACCTTTTCAAAACCTCCATAATCGTTGGCTTCGTAAGTAATGGAAGATTCCTGAAGCATTGCTACCAATGCCTTTGTCGCTGCATTGTCGACCAATTGGATGGGCATGGTTGTCCCGTCAATAGTGATGTTGATGCTTGTCATAGATTGTAATGTTTGTTGTGCATGCACGTCCTCCTTGCTGCAGGAGGCCGTGCATAAGGCAATAATCACGACCAAGAGGTGTGATGTCAATCGTTGCTTCATATTATTGACGTGCGTAATGTTAGAAGCGGATTTTCAGTACCTTGCCGCCAAATGGCGGAAGTGTCAGTGCTACCATTCCGTCGGGTTCGAGCGTTACTTCTTCGGCTTTATCCGTGAGCAAATCCTTGGCGATGTAGGTAGATTTGGTAGTAGGGATGTCGAAATACTCAAACGCATGGGCGGGAATGCGGACGGAGGTGTGTGCACCGCGGTCGTCGAAATTCGCCACGACGAGGATGAGTTCGTTATCGCTCTTGCGCAGGAATGCGTATTGGCGGTGAGTGTTCATCATCGCATTGTCGTAGTTGGCGTACATGACATCGAAGAATGCACCTTCGCGGATGGCTTTCTCGTCGTTGCAAAGGCGGAGAACGGTGGTGTAGTATTGGCGCAATGCCTTTTCCGTTTCCGTTAATTGTTGTCCATCGAAGCGACCTCCGTTTCTCCAACGACTTACTGTCGGCACTGTCCAATAGTCGAAAATCGTCGTGCGTCCGTCTGCACCGCTGAACCCTTCGGCATCGGCGGCAGGTTCGCCCAATTCTTGCCCGAAGTACACCATCATGGGACTGGTGCGCATGAGTGCAGAAACGAGTAGGGCGGGGCGGCCTTTTTCAGCATTGCCTGCGAAGAACGGGGACGCGATGCGTTGTTCGTCGTGGTTTTCGAGGAAATTGAGCATGTGGTCGCTGATGTCGTCCACAGATTGCCAGCAATGGGTAATGGCTGCGGCGCTGTGTCCGTTGACGACGGCACGCAGGGTGTCGTATAATCCCACTTTGTCGTACAGGTAGTCGAAGTGTCCGTTGTGGATGTAGTTGCGATACTCGTTGGGATTGTACACTTCGGCAATGAATTCGACATGCGGGTATTGTTCCTTGACTTGAGGAAGTGCCCAACCCCAGAACGCGCAAGGCACCATCTCTGCCATGTCGCAGCGGAAGGCATCTACACCTTTGTCTGCCCAAAAGAGCAGGATGTCGCGCATTTTTACCCATGTGTCGGGAACGGGGTCAAAATGCTGTGCATGACCATTGGTGTAGTCCACGCCGTAGTTGAGTTTGACGGTTTCGTACCAATCGTTCTCGCTTGGCGTTGCGCAGAAGCAATCGTTGCCGGTTACTTTGGCAGGATATTCCACGTATTGTGCAGCAAATCGTTTGCGGTTCTTTGCTTCGACGGGTTGTGGCGTGCATCGTTGTGGCGGCACTAATTGCTGTTGGGGAATGTAGTAGAAATTGTTGTTGGGTGCGAAGTGCACTTGCCGGTTGTCGGTCTCACCGAGGTCGATGACTCCATCCGGTTTGGCATCGGAATGGTATTGACGTGCCACGTGGTTGGGGACGAAGTCGATGATGGCTTTGAGTCCGGCTTTGTGCGTGCGGCGAAGGAGGTTCTGAAATTCCTTCATGCGCATCGGGACTTGCGTAGCGAGGTCGGGGTCGATGTCGTAGTAGTCCTTGATGGCGTATGGGCTGCCGGCACGCCCTTTCACCACAGCGGGGTGGTCGGTGGGGATGCCGAACTCGGTGTAGTCAGCCTGTGTGGCGTGCTCGATGATACCTGTGTACCAAATGTGCGTGCAACCGAGGTCGCGGATTTCACCGAGAGCCTTTTGCGTAAAGTCAGCCATCTTTCCGCAGCCGTTCTGCTGTGCACTGCCCCATGGGACGGTGTGGCGTGAATCGGCTCCGAAAAGACGGGTGAAGACTTGGTAGATAACGAGTTTTTCTTTCATTATTCGATGCCGTGGAAGGTGACAGCCTCGTTGCCTTTGGCAATTTTTGCAATCATGCCTTGCAGGGCTTTGCCCGGACCACATTCAGTGAAGTCTGTAGCACCGGCAGCAATCATGTTCTGAATTTCCTGCGTCCAACGTACAGGAGCCGTGAGTTGGGCAATGAGGTTCTGCTTGATTTCTTCGGGGTCGGTGTGTGCTTCAGCATCCACGTTCTGGTAAACGGGGCATTTGGGTGTGTGGAATGCAGTGGCTTCGATAGCAGCCTGCAGTTCGTCTTTTGCGGGTTGCATGAGCGGTGAGTGGAAGGCTCCACCGACTTTCAGCGGGAGTGCACGCTTGGCACCGGCTTCTTTCAGTTTTTCGCAAGCCGTGTTGATGGCATCCATGTTGCCCGAAATGGCAAGTTGTCCCGGATTGTTGTAGTTGGCAGGAACGACGATGTTGCCGGGTGCAGAGATTTCTGCACAGATTTTTTCGATGGTTTCGTCATCGAGTCCGATGATGGCAGCCATGGTCGATGGTGCTGCCTCGCAGGCTTTCTGCATGGCTTGTGCACGTTGGCTGACGAGTTTCAGACCGTCTTCGAAGGAGATAGCGCCGACGGCAACGAGGGCTGAAAATTCGCCGAGCGAGTGACCTGCCACCATGGCGGGTTGGAAGGCATCGCCCATGCACAGGGCTGAAATGACGGAATGAAGGAATACGGCAGGTTGAGTGACCTTTGTCTGACGCAGTTCTTCGTCAGTTCCTTCAAACATTATCTTAGTGATGTCAAAGCCGAGAATGTCGTTGGCTTTGTCGAAGAGTTCTTTTGCAAGGGGATTGCTTTCGTACAGGTCTTTGCCCATACCCGAAAATTGTGCTCCCTGTCCGGGAAATACAAATGCTTTCATGTTGTTGAATTGTGTTATAATGAATAATGTATGAATATCTATGTAGGAATAATGGTGCAAAGGTACGAATAAGCGAGCACAATACAAAAGGAAAATGTAAAATTTCATTTTTATTGTCGAGCGAGAGCACCTTCGGTACGTATTTTCTGTTAAATAAAGAAAAAAATGCTGTAAATGAGAAATTATTGCTACCTTTGTCACGGCTTTTCCTTGGAAAGGCTGACAAATTGTTCACTTGATAACATAAGAAAGGAGAAATGCGATGGACGGATTGCTGATGAAAGAGGCGGAACGGCGCATAGTGGTGGAGACGTTGGAGCGGTTGCGCGTGCTGGTGGATGATGCGATGAATGCGACGGACTACGGACGTATTCGCGATATTTTGTTTGAGGCAGTCAAGAGCGGTCAACTCAATCGAGGGGCGTTCGACCTCAATCCCGTGCTGTTCGATTTGCAGACGGCAGTCATTTGTGCCGAAGAAGTGGGGCTGAGCCGTGCCAGCATTGTCAGCATTCTGCTGCAGCGGTGCGTGGCGGCAGGAGTGTATGGTGTGGAACGTGTGGAAAGAGAGTTCGGCAGCGACGTGGCGCACATTCTGCGCGGATTGTTGCGTGTGAACGAACTCTATGCCAAGAACACGTCGATAGAGACCGAGAATTTCCGCGACTTGCTGCTGTCGTTTGCCGAGGACATGCGCGTGATTTTCATCATCATTGCCGACCGCGTGAACCTTATGCGGCAGATTAAGGAAAAGGGTACGGACGAAGAACGTAAGCGGGTGGCGACGGAGGCGAGCCGACTCTATGCACCACTTGCCCACAAATTGGGTCTGTATCTCATCAAGTCGGAACTGGAGGACCTCTCGCTCAAGTATCTTGAGACGGAGGCGTACTACATGATTAAGGAGAAACTGAACGAGACGAAACGTTCGCGTGATGCCTATATTGCCAAATTCATTCAGCCGATTGAGGACAAACTGTCGGCTGCGGGGCTGCATTTCCATGTGAAGGGACGGACGAAGAGTATCCACTCGATATGGCAGAAGATGAAGAAGCAGAAATGTCGGTTTGAAGGCATCTATGACCTGTTTGCCATTCGCGTGATTTTGGATTCCGAACCTGAAAAGGAGAAGCAGGACTGCTGGCAGGTGTTCTCCATCGTGACGGACATGTACAAACCCAATCCCAAACGATTGCGCGACTGGTTGTCCGTACCGAAGTCGAACGGATACGAGAGTCTGCACATCACGGTGATGGGCCCCGAAGGCAAATGGGTGGAAATTCAGATTCGCACGGAGCGCATGGACGAGATTGCCGAACGCGGACTGGCTGCCCATTGGCGCTACAAGGGCGTGAAGGACAGCGGAGCCAAGTTGGAAGACTGGCTGAAGGACATCCGTGCCGCATTGGAACATCATGGTTCGGACGAAGAACTCGAAAATCAGTTCAAGGTTGACCTCTACAGCGACGAAGTGTTCGTCTTTACGCCGAAGGGCGATTTGTTCAAGTTGCAGAAAGGCTCTACCGTGCTCGACTTTGCCTACCGCATCCACACGAATGTCGGAAGCCATTGTTCTGGCGGACGGGTGAACGGAAAGAACGTGCCGATGCGTACCCGTCTGCAGAGCGGCGACCAAGTGGAGATTTTGACCAACGTCAATCAGACGCCGAAGCAGGACTGGCTGAGTTATGCCGTCACGTCGAAGGCACGCACGAAAATCCGTCAGCAACTCAACGAGCAAGCCATGACGTCGGTGTCGCTGGCCAAGGAGACGTTGGAACGTAAGTTCAAGAACCGCAAGATTGACTACGAAGAGGCGGTGCTGATGAAGTTGGTGAAGCGGATGGGCTACAAGCACGTCAACGAGTTCTACCGCGACATTGCGGAAGAAACGCTCGACATGGGCAAGTTCATCGACCAGTATGTCGAAGCCCTGCGCCGTGAGAACAGCGACGGACAGGACAGTGCCACGCAGCACAGCGCCGAGGGCTTCATGCCCCAAACCTTGCAGCCCGAAACGACCAACAAGGACGTGCTCGTGATTGACAAGAACGTGAAGGGCGTGGAATATTCGTTGGCACGCTGCTGCAACCCCATCTATGGCGACGAAGTCTTCGGATTTGTCACAGCCGGACGCGGCATCAAGATTCACCGCACCGATTGTCCCAACGCCTTGCGGCTGAAGGGACAATTGGGACACCGCGTCATTCCGGCACGCTGGGCAGGCAAGGGCGGAAGCCTCTATCCCATTACCCTACGCGTCGTCGGGCACGACGACATCGGCATCGTCAGCAACATCACGAGCATCATTGCCAAGGAGCAGAACGTCATGCTGCGCAGCATCGACGTCAAGTCGAGCGAGGACGGACTTTTTTCCGGTACGCTTGTCATTCAGATTGACGACAAGAACAAACTCACGCAACTCATCAAGAAAATCAAAGGGGTGAAGGGCGTCAAGAATGTCATGCGATGAAGACGGTGTTGATACTGGTGGGAAAGACCACCGACAAACGCGTTCAGTCGCTTTTCGACGACTATGCGGCTCGCCTTCGTCACTACGGCGGATGCGACGTCATCGTCATTCCCGAACTGCGCAATACCAAGTCGCTCACGGCTGAACAGCAGAAGCAGGCCGAAGGGCAGTTGATTCTGCGGCAAGTGCAAGCGGGCGACTGCGTCGTGTTGCTTGACGAACGTGGCACCGAGCGCCGCAGCATGGAGTTTGCCGAATGGTTGCGCCGCAAGCAGCAGACGATTAGTCGTCGGTTGGTGTTCATCGTGGGCGGACCCTACGGCTTTTCTGCCGACGTCTATGCCCGTGCCGACGAACAGATTTCGCTGTCGCAGATGACGTTCTCCCATCAGATGGTGCGCCTCTTCTTCATCGAGCAACTCTATCGCGCACATACCATCATCAAGGGCGAACCCTATCATCACGAGTGACCTCTGCCGCTATTCCGTGCGCTGCGTGCAGAGGTAGTATTTCCGCACCTGTTTCGACAACGTCTCGATGTTCAGCATATCGCTCACTTCAGCCACGTCTCGGATGCTGCCGTCCTTCTCCAAGATTTCGATGCGGTCGTCGCACGTGTTGTACATGTCCTTTCCCACTTCTTTTTGTGCCACGAGATAGCGGGCATCGTCTGTAGGAATGTTGAAGCGACGCGCGAGGTCGTCCACCTTATCTTCCACATACACAGCATTAAATGGTTCGTCACTTACCTCCACACGGAAGATGCGGCGATTGATGAAATTCTGTGCCAGTAACGAGAGCACCGGGTCGTCGTGGTGCTGCCACACGTTGAGCGAACACCAAATGTCGTTGTCGTCAATCTGCAGGTAGTGGTGCAGTGCTTCCTCGCTCCGTTCAAAATCCTCACGACCCACATCCTGATAAATGAAATAGCGCAGCGAAGGCGAAGCAAACAGGTCGGCACCACGGGCAGCCAACGCCTTTGCACGTCGCAACGCATTGATGAGCACGTGCTCGGCAGCCACTGCCGTCTTGTGCAGATACACCTGCCAATACATCAGCCGACGGCTCACCAAATAGTTTTCAATTGAATAGATGCCCTTCTTCTCTACCACCAGCCGGTCGTCCACCACGTTCAGCATGTCGATGATGCGAGCCGAACCGATGTTGCCCTCCGTCACGCCCGTGAAGAACGAATCGCGACGCAGGTAGTCGAGGCGGTCAACGTCCAATTGCGACGAAATCAACTGGTGGAGGAACTGCTTCGGGTATTCGCCCTTGAAAATCTTCATCGCCAATGTCAGTCCGCCACGCATCTCCTCGTTCATCCGCTCCATCACCATCAGCGACACGTCCTCGTGGCTCACGTTGCGAATGAGCGTATGTTCCAGCACGTGGGAGAAAGGGCCATGCCCCACGTCGTGCAGCAAGATGGCGGCAAGAACGGCTTCCTCCTCGCTGTCGAAGATGAAATGTCCCTTGCGCTGCAGCGAACGCGTCGCCAACGACATAAGGTGGAACGCACCGATGGAATGTTGGAACCGCGTATGCTGTGCGCCCGGATACACCACGTTCGCCATTCCCAACTGCTTGATGCGGCTCAGGCGAAAGAAAGCGGGATGGTTGACAATGTCCAACAGCAATCCGCGCGGAATACGGATAAAACCAAAAACTGGGTCGTTGATAATCTTCATCGTTTCATACGAAATTCATTGATGATGCAAAATTAGGCATTTTTATGCAAAAAAACGCTTTATCTTCCGTTATTTTCAGCATTTCACTTGACTATGTCATAGAGGTGAGCAAACGAGGAAAGACAAAATCCGTACTTGTCGGAACATACATGCTATTGATGCAAATGTGCCGTGTTTTTGATAAAATGATATACATTTTGTTGTTAATGGTGACATTTTGAAAGTTGTTGTTTCCTATGGTGTGGCAGGGTGTAAAATTTGCCGATATGCCGTTTTTCGTGCATCGCACTCCACGACTTTGCAGACCGCACTCTACGGCTCCGTAGACCGCACTCTGACACTTTGTACATCGCACTCTAAAAACTCGTGCATCGCA
>JAFLUS010000086.1 GCA_022508685.1 Prevotellaceae bacterium
TAACACTTAAATGTTAAATTTAACACTGGTTGTTAAAAGAATTTAACATTTGAAAATCTTGTGCGGATAGTGAAATATGACCGCCACAAATTGCTGAAATCCTTTTGTCGTTTGTCGGAAAGTTTCTATATTTGCTGCTCTAATACCCACGTTTCATCATGAAAATCATCACTACGAGCGATTGGCACATTGGCAATCTCTTTCATGGCAATGACCGATTGTCTGAACATCAGCATTTCCTCAGTTGGCTTCTCCGGCAGATAGAGGAGCAGCAACCCGACGCACTGCTCATTGCCGGGGATGTGTTTGACAACGGCAACCCGTCTGCTGCTGCGCAGTCGGCATACTATGCGTTTCTGGCTGATGCCACGCAGTCGTGTCCCCACATGCAGGTCGTGATTACGGCGGGCAACCATGATTCGGCGAGCCGTCTTGAAGCCCCCCGTGCATTGCTCACCCGCCACAAGGTGGAGGTGCGTGGCACGGTGCACCGCACATGGGTGCCGACTGACGACGGCGGAACGTGGGCGACGGACTACGACGACCTGATGGTACCCGTCACCGGCAAGGACGGCGAAACGGCCGTCGTGCTCACCGTGCCCTACCTCAGAAGCGATGTCGTGCAGCATTCGAGTTATTCGGCGGGTGTGAACAGGTTTCTGCGTGAACTGACGCAGAGGGCGAGGGAGAAATATCCGTCGCACGCCTTGGTGATGATGGCGCACATGTATGCCAATGGCGCCGACATTGCGTCGAAAGATGCCAGTGAACGGATTGTGATTGGCGGACAGGAAGAGGTGAGCATGGAGGGCTGGAGCGACCACCCCGACTATCTGACGTGCGGGCACATCCACAAGCGACAGCACATCTGGAACACGGATTGGGCACGCTACACGGGCAGCATACTGCCCATGTCGTTTGCCGAGGTGGACTACCGGCATGGTGTTGACGTCGTGACGGTCGCTGCCCATCAGAAACCCACGGTGGAGTTCTTGGAGTATACGCCTCAGCACAAGTTGGTTGTCCTCCCTGAAGATGACGAGGTGTGGACGCCGAAGGAACTGAAAAAATTGGTCAGTCAGTCATTGGCAGACCGAGGCGAGGAGGGGACATTGGGTGACGATTTCGTCTATGTCGTCCTCAAGGTGAAGTTGGAGAAGGTGAGCAACGACGACATAAAGGAACTTGAAGACCTCGTTGCCCGGAAGAATGCGGTGCTGTGCAAGATACAGAAGGTCATTCCCATGCTCGACCTCAATACGCTCATGGGGCAGCAGCAGATACACAGCATTGATGACATTCTCAACCGCGACCCTCTCGACACGCTCAAGGAAACGTTTGTCGTCAGGCATAATGCGGAAATGAGCGAACATCAGGAAAGCATGTTGAAATCACTCCTTGAAACCATTGACCAAGAAGATTAACCGACCATGAAATTCATCCAACTCGAAATACTTAACCTCGCTTCACTCGACCGCACGGAAGGCGAAGTCATCAACTTTGAAGAAGGCGTGCTGGGCGACTGCACCATCTTCAGCATTGTCGGCCCCACCGGCAGCGGCAAGTCGACCATTCTCGACGCCATTTGTCTGGCACTCTACAACCGCGCCCCTCGTTACCCGCGCAAGAAGGGCGACCGCAATCAGAACATTGAAATCTATGGCGAGGCGGACGAGGGCGAGAAAAATCGCCTTGCCCCCACCGATGCACGCAACATCCTCACGCGCGGCAAGACGCAAGGGCATAGCCGGCTGACGTTTCTTGCGAACAACGGCATCGTCTATCGAGCCGAATGGTCGGTGCGCAAACTGATAAAGAATTATGAGGCTGCGCAGACGTCGCTATTCAAGATAACGATGAAGGACGGCGTGCCGACGGAAGAGCCGGCAGACTGGAACCAGTTGCCGCAGATTATCGGTCTGGACTACGACCAGTTTCTGCGTACCGTACTCATTGCACAGGGGTCTTTCTCCAGTTTTATCCGAGCCAAAGAGAATGAACGATACGAACTGCTGGAGAAACTCATTGGCTGCGAAGAACTCTACACCAACATCGCTGCCAAGATTAAGCAGCAGAAGGATGAAGCCGTCAAGGCATACGACCAAATTGCAGCCAGCCTTTCCATACAGGAGAAGGACATCATTCCCGAGGATGAACTCGCTGCCGTCAAGGAGCGGATGGCTGAACTGGATGCCATGGAGAAACAGACGAAAGCCGAACTGCTGCAGGTGGCAGAGGCGATTGCGTGGTATACCGCCAACGAGCAGCATCTTGCCGACATCGAGAAGTATACATCGGGCTTCAACGACGCAAAACGTCTGCTCGACGCCTTGCGCGAACAGACGGAGCGACTGGCGCTCCACGATGCCACCATTCCGGCCACCGCGCTCTACAAAGACATTCAGACGGCAACTGCCACCATTGCCCGACAGGAGCAGTCGTTGAAAGTGCTTGGGGCGACCATTGCTGCAAAGGCACAGGAAATCAAGGTCGAGGAGGAAGTCAATCTGGCACGGCTCAAGCAGAACGCCCTCGATGCTGCCGCCGAACTGGAACGGCAGAAACCTCGCATCAACGAGGCGCGGAGGATAAAGACGGAACTGGAGGGACTGAACAAGGCTTTGAACGAAAAGAGAGCCGCCAAGGAGGCTGCCGAAAAAGCCAAACTGCTGGCAGACAAGAATGTAGCCGACAACGTCGCAGCCGTAGCAAAGGCGGAAGCGGCTGTGCGCCAATGCCTTCAGAACCTGTCTGCCTTGCAGAAGGAAATCGAGGAAGGCAACGCGATTTGCCGCAAGCAGGCGGAAGAGGCACAGGCTGCCTATAGCGGTGCATACGCCCAACTTGAAGCGTGCGATGCCGGCAAATTGCAAGAAGCCAAGGCGCATGCGGAGAAGATGCAGACTGACTTGAAGAATGCCGTCCGCATACAGGAAGAACTTCGCCGGAAGCGCACCCAGCATGATGCCGACCTTGCCCGTCAGAAACAACTGAACGAGCAAAATGCCTTGATGACGGAACAACTCAAGGCGTTCGACATTGAGAAATGGAGCGAGGAATTGGACACGCTGACCAAATCCTACACCTTGATGACGAGCGAGAAATGGGAACAGCATCGTGCCGACCTCGTCGACGGCGAGGCGTGTCCGCTGTGCGGTGCCCTTCATCACCCTTATCACGATGCGGCGGTCGTTGCTCCTGTGGTCGATGACATGAAACGTCTGATAGACGAAAAGCGCAATCATCTCAACAAGCAACGTGATGAAAAGCAGAAACTCACCAAGCAAATGGCCGAAAACAGCGGCGTGCTTGAAGGACTCCGTGCGCAGTTGAAAAATCGTGAAGCGGAATTCGCCCGCCTTGACGGCGAATGGGCTGCCATTCACGCTGTTTATGGCGATTGGCCCGCAGATGCCGAAGCATTGTGCAACCTCTGCCCCGAAATGGACAAACGCGCCGACGAGGCTGACAGACACCTGAAGGCATACAACGACCTGTGCAAACGTGTGGAGAAACTCCGTAAGGTGAAGGAAACTGCCGAAATGAATCGGCAGGCATACGAAAAGGAAGCATTGGAGAAGGTGCAAGTCGCAGAAAAACAGAAGAATGCTGCCAACACCATGCGTGAAACCGAGCGGGGAAAGACGGAAAACCTCACCGCTCAGCAAAAGGAAAAGGCGGAAAGTCTTGTTGCGGCGACCGATGCGTGGACGAAGGCGCAGCGTGATGTCGCGTCGAAAGCCGAGATGCTGAAACAGGCAATGGGTGACAAAGACCCCGACCTCCTTGAGAAGGAATTGGAAACAGCGCAGAAGAAAGCCGACGAGGCGGTGAAATCCCAAACGGAAACCATATCCCGTTTGCACGGACAACTCAAGGAAGCGAAAGGACAGGAAGATGCCACGAAAAAGCAGAAGGACAGCGAGAACGAGAAACTCAACGGCAAGAAGGAAGAACTTGCGCGTTGGCTGTCGGGCTACAACGAAGGCAGGACGGAGCAACTGACCGAGACGTCGATTGCCTTACTCTGTTCTGCCACAGACGATTGGGAGAGCATACGTGCCACCCAGAAACGCCTGACGACGGCATATACGTCTGCCGAAACGACGCTCAACAACGCGCGGACGGCATATGGTGCACATCAGAAGAAAAAACCGGAAAAGCAGAAGGAAGAATTGCTCGTCCGCAAGGCTGAACTTGACAATCGTTCCAACGCAGAACTCGTCGAATTGAAGGCTCGTCTGCAGCGCCATGAAACGGCAAAGACGCAGATGGGCGTGATGTTTGACAAAAAACAGGAAGCCGAATTGCGGAAACGTGAATGGGAGGAAATTACGGAGGCGATTGGCAGCGACGGCAAGACGCTCCGTAAGATTGCGCAATGCTACACGCTCCGTTTCCTCATCGAACATGCCAACGTCGAAATCCGTAAGTTCAACACTCGGTATGAACTGCAGCAAGTGAAGAACTCGCTGGGCATTCGCGTCGTCGACCACGACCGCGCCGACGATGTGCGCGACGTCACGTCGCTCTCCGGCGGCGAAACCTTCATCGTCTCGCTCGGTCTTGCCCTCGGTCTTTCCTCCCTGTCGTCGCGCAACATCAGTTTTGAAAACCTGTTCATTGACGAAGGATTTGGCACGCTCGACCCCGATTCGCTTGCCACCGTCATCGACGCACTGGCCATGCTGCAGTCGTCGCAGGGCAAGAAAGTGGGTGTCATTAGCCACACCGACACGATGAGCGAACGCATCACGACCCAAATTCGCATCATCAAGAACGGCAATTCAGGCAGCAGCCACATCGAAATCTATCCATAATCGATGACGGGTGTCGTCCTCCGGCGCAAAATCGGTGGAAAAATTCCGCTGTCTTGAAAAAAATGAATATCTTTGTAGCATGAAATGGAAGGACTACATAGGAAAATGGAATCACCTTCTCCGTCGTGGAAAGTCTGCGGTTCCGACCGACGTGGCTGCGACCGCCCCTCCGGCTGAACGTCCGCCGGCAGAGGTGCTCGAAGCGCTGCTCACGCAATTGCAGGCACCCTTCACGACGTCGGAAGAAGAGGAGTCGCGCGATTTCAGGTTCTCCTTCCAAGGCGGGCATTTCGTGGTGTCGGTGCCGAAGAACGGCGGCAGCACCACCAGTGTCGAATTTCCGTTTGTCTATACCGTCACTCCCGAACATGTGGGCACGTTGCGCACGTGGTGTAACCATTTCAACATGGTGTGCCGCACGTCGAAATTCATCTATTCGTTCGACCCGTCCGACAATACTTACGGCGCACACATCTCCACGCCTTGCATGCTGTGCGACGGAATGCCTCGGCACGAACTCTATTTCCGGGCGTTGCTCGAAACGATGTTCGACCTTCGTCGTGAGTTCGTCTATGCCGTCGAAAAGGCCATGAAGGAAGAACCGGCCAATGGGGACGGAGAAGCCCAATCGACTTACCACCATCGTCTCGACTATCTGCTGCGCGAACAGGAAATCGACCATCAGTCCGAGGCGTTTCAGGTGCGTCGCAGTCAGGCCGCTACGCTTCGTCTGTCCGACATGCTCGACCTGTGTTTCGGCATCCACGACCCCGATTTTGCCTACATGAAAATGGTGGACGAAGAACGGGTGTCCTTTGAATTCGACCAACAGAAAATTGCTTATTTCGACTTGAAAGCCCATGCTTCCGACCTCACTTGCTTCGTCTACTACAACGATGAAAACAGTCGGACGGGTGCGTTGCGCATGGTGCAACTGACGATGCGCCAAGAGTACGACGACGATGTGGCGACGTATTTCCGCTTGTCTGCCATTCTGCATCCGTCGGTGTACGGCAGCCAGTCCGCCTTTGTGTCGGGTCGGACGGGATTGGAGTCGCTCACGTTCCTCATTGCCGTTGACAAGAAGGACGAGCAGCAATATCGTGCAGAATACGAATTTCTGTGGGCAGATGCACTCGACAAGAAGGACGGGCATCGCGACCAACTGACGCCCGAACAGCAATTCCTGCTCGATGCCGATGCTCCCGATGCCGGCTATTGGCTTCATCGCGGCCGTCAACTCTATGCTGCATCGCGCTACTACGAAGCCATTGACTATCTCACGATTGTATTCTTCTATCTCAACGACGAATACGACCAACTTTCTTCATCGCAACGGCGAGCCTTCCGCGAAATCAGTTTTCTGATAGGTTTTTGCTACATGGAGGTGCAACTCTATGCCGAAGCCTACTATTTTCTCGACATCGTCCATGACGTCCACAACATCAAGTTTACCGAAGAATACGTCAATTGTCTCGTCAACAGCAACGACTTTCGTGCAGCCGAAACCATCGACCGCCTGCTCTCCTTCGTGCAAAGCCTGATGGCGCAGAACGATGATGAAGATGCGGACGAATTTCCGGCACCACTTAGCCAATTTCAAGACTTCCTGCGTCGTCGTCGCGTCTACGTCATGGTCAACAAAGACCAGTTGGATGAAGCCGAAGCCGAGTGTCACACCATGCTCTCCGAACCCTCCAACGCGGACTTCGCTATCGACGAACTTGCCTATATCCAGAAACTGCGCCGCGCCCAGTCCGAAGCGTAAATTTTCGGTTTTCCCAATTTTTCTTCCGAATTAACACTGCCGCTTAATCAAGCGCTTCCTCACAGACGCTCTCCGCAGTGCTTGCAGTAATTGGCTTTCAGGTCGGTCTTTTGTCGGCATCTTGGACAGCGTCCTCCTGTACCTTTCTTTTTGGTTTCGTCAATCATAGTGGCAGAGACAATACCTGTAGGCACTGCTATGATAGTGTAGCCAAGAATCATGATGAGCCCTGAAAGGAAACGCCCAACCATCGTGGCAGGAGTGATGTCGCCGTAGCCGACGGTGGTGAGGGTGACAATCGCCCAATAAATGCTTGTGCCAATGTCAGTGAATTGTGTGCCTTCCTGTCCGCCTTCAATCATGAACATGATTGTGCCGAGGATAGTAACGAGGATGAGGACAAAAAGGAAATAGACGGCTATCTTGCGGAGGCTCATCTTGATGCTCTGCAGAAGAAGATAACCCTCGTTGATGAAGGAGAAAAGTCGCAGCACACGGAAGATGCGGATGAGGCGGAACACTCGCAGAATGAAGAAGTAGCGTGTGGATGAGAGGACGGGAATGAAGGAGAGATAGAGCGGAAGGATGGCCAGCAGGTCGATGATGCAGAAAAGCGACAAGGCTTCCTTTTTCGGAGTGGGAGAGGAATATATGCGGAAGGCATATTCGATGGTGAAGAAAAACGTCAGTACATATTCCAGTATGGTAAGAGTGAGTTTGAAGTGCCCCTCAACGGCGGGTTGGCTCTCAATAAATGCCACCAAAAGGCTCACTACGATGGCTATCATCACGGCTATATCGAAAATTTTTCCCTCTTTGGTGTCGGAGTTTGCGATGATGTCGTGCAGATAGGGCTTGTTTTTCAGAATTGCTATCAATTTTTTCATGCTCGCAAAGATATGAATAAAAAATGAGAAAACGAAAATTTGACAAAATCTTGTTTCGATTTGCTGCTTTTATATGAAAGCCT
>JAFLUS010000087.1 GCA_022508685.1 Prevotellaceae bacterium
GTTCAATTCTTCTTGGTGAGGAATGCGGCGAACTTGGCGACGGCTTGGGCGCGGTGGCTGATGCCGTTCTTCTGCTCGGCGCTCATTTCGGCAAAGGTCTGGTCGTAGCCGTCGGGGAGGAAGAGGGGGTCGTAGCCGAAGCCGCCTTCGCCACGGCGTTCTGCCAGTATCTTGCCGTCGACGGTGCCTTCGAAGTAGTGGACGGAGTCGTCGGTGACGAAGGCGATGACGGTGCGGAAGTCGGCTTTGCGGTTTTCGTTTCCGTTGAGGGCGTCGAGGAGTTTGCGCATGTTGGCTTCGTTGTCGTGTCCTTTGCCGTCGGCATAGCGGGCGGAGAGGACGCCGGGTGCGCCGCCGAGCGCGTCGCACTCGAGTCCGCTGTCGTCGGCAAAGCAGTCGAAGCCGTAGTAGGTCTTGACGAACTGGGCTTTCTGCAGGGCGTTCTCGCGGAAGGTGCTGCCGGTTTCGGGGATGTCGCGATGGCAGCCGATGTCGTCGAGGCTGCGCACTTCGAATTGGTCGCCGAGGATTTGGCGGACTTCTTCGAGTTTGTGGGCGTTGTTGGTGGCAAAGACGATGGTGCGTTTGTCGCTGTTGCTCTTGGCTTTGATTTTGTCGAATCCTTCGCCATATACGCCGAGCACGTTGCCCATCGACATGAAGGCGTAGGGGTCGATGCTCTTTATCATGCGGAAGATGTTGATGCTCTCGCTGCGCTTGGCAAGGCAGACGAGCACTTTGCGTTCGGTCTTGGTGTACCATCCCGTGCCGTCGATGACGGTGACGCCGCGGCCGGTGGCGTTGATGGCGTCGGCAATTTTCGAGTAGTTGCGCGAGAATATCATGAATTGCACGGACTGGCGTCGGCGGTTCATGACGTAGTCGAGGGTGACGCTCGAAATGCTGAGCGTGATGTAGCCGAGAATGACGCGCTGCAGGCTGTCGGCTTCATCGCGGAAGACGAAGTAACTCGACGAAATGACGATGATGTCGCAGATGAGGATGACGTTGCCGAGACTCAGGTTCTTGTACTTGTTGACGATGGCTGCAATGATGTCCGTTCCGCCGGTCGAGCCGTTGTTGAGGAAACACATGGCGAGGGCTACGCCTTCGAAGATGCCGCCAATGATGCATGAGAGCGTGCGGTCGGACAGTACCTTGGGCAGGTGTCCGGGTTCGACGCCCGGCTGCATTTCGATGATGCGCTGCATGGCCCACAGGATGAAGGAGAGCATGAGCACGGCATAGATGGTCTTGATGCAGAATTTCCATCCCAGTTCGATGACGGCTGCCACGAGGAAGATGATGTTGATGAGGAGGTAGGTGTTCTGCACCTCGAAGTGGGTGATGTAATAGATGATGGATGCCACACCCGTAAATCCGCCTGTCGTAATCTCGTAGGGCAGCAGGAAGCAGGTGAGCCCTGTGGCGTAGATGATGAGGGCGAAGGTGATGAACACATAGTCGCGCGCCTCTTGCCAGAAGTTGCGCGCGAATGTAGGAAGTTGTGGTTGCATTATTTCGATTTCAATACGATGTTCACGATTTTCTTTGGTACGACGATGGTTTTCACGTGTTGGAAACCTTCCATGTATTTTGCCGACTGCGGATTGTCGAGCACGGCACGCTCTATCGTGGCGTTGTCGGCATCGGCGGGGAACGACATCTGGAAACGTGCCTTGCCGTTGAAACTAATGGTCAGTTGCACGTTGTCTTCGTGGAGGTATTCCTCGTTCCATGCAGGCCATTGTGCATCGCACACGGTGTCGGTGTGTCCGAGTTGCGCCCAGAGTTCTTCGCAGATGTGGGGGCAGAACGGTGCGAGCAGCACGGTGAAGCGTTCGAGCACGGAGCGGTTGCTGCTCTTCTGCTGATTGAGTTCGTTCAGGCAAATCATGAATGCCGACACGCTGGTGTTGTAGGAGAAGTTCTCGATGTCCTGCGTCACCTTCTTCGTCAGTTTATGGATGGATTTCAGTTCTTCGCGAGTGGGTTCGCCGTTGTCCGTGCAACGCAGTTCGCCGTTCTTGTCGAAGGCAAACATCCAGAGTTTGCGCAAGAAGCGGTGGCAGCCGTCGATGCCGTTGGTGTCCCATGGTTTCGATGCTTCGACGGGGCCGAGGAACATCTCGTAGAGGCGGAGCGTGTCGGCGCCGAATCGTTCGACAATCATATCGGGATTGACGACGTTGAACATCGATTTCGACATCTTTTCTATCGCCCAGCCGCACACGTATTTGCCGTCTTCGAGAACGAACTCTGCGGAAGCGAATTCGGGACGCCATGCACGGAAGGCGTCGAGGTCGAGCACGTCGTTCTGCACGATGTTGACGTCGACGTGGATGGGTGTCGTGTCGTACTGCTTGCGCAGGTTGTAACTGACGAACGTGTTCGTGTCCTTGATGCGGTAGACGAAGTTGGAGCGTCCCTGTATCATACCCTGATTGATGAGTTTCTGGAACGGCTCTTCCTTCACGCTGTAGCCGAGGTCGAACAGCACTTTGTTCCAGAAGCGCGAGTAGATGAGGTGTCCCGTGGCGTGTTCCGTTCCGCCGACGTAGAGGTCGACGTTCTGCCAGTATTCGTCTGCCTCCTTGCCGACGAGCGCATTCGCGTTGTGCGGGTCCATGTAGCGCAGATAGTATGCCGACGAGCCTGCAAAACCGGGCATCGTGTAGAGTTCGATAGGGAATACGGTCTGTTCGTCGATGTCGGCCACGTCGACCACCGAGCGCGTCTGTTCGTTCCACGCCCATCGGGTGGCGTTTCCGAGTGGCGGTTCACCCGTTTCCGTCGGCAGGAACTTGTCGACTTCGGGCAGTTCGAGCGGCAGACATTCGGCAGGAATCATCGTGGGAATGCCCTGCTTGTAGTACACGGGGAAGGGCTCGCCCCAGTAGCGCTGACGCGAGAAGATGGCATCGCGCAGTCGGTAGTTCACCTTCACGCGACCCAGTCCGTTTTCCGTTACATATTTCTTCGTGGCTGCAATGGCTTCCTTCACCTGCAGTCCGTTGAGGTTGAGTCCCTTGTATGCAGCGAGTTGTTCTGCCGAAAGGCGAGGCGAGTTGCACATCGTGCCTTCCTTGGCATCGAAACTCTCTTCGCTGACGTCTGCACCCTCGATGAGCGGAACGATGGGCAAGTCGAAATGCTTGGCAAATGCGTAGTCGCGGCTGTCGTGGGCGGGAACTGCCATGATGGCACCCGTGCCGTAGCCTGCCAGCACGTATTCCGAAATCCAGATGGGGATGCGCTCCTGCGTAAACGGATTGACGGCATACGAACCCGAGAACACGCCCGTGACGGTGTGGTCGATTTGGCGTTCGCGTTCCGTGCGTTTCTTCACATACGTGAGATAGTCGTCCACGGCCTGTTGCTGTTCCGCCGTCGTGAGTTGTGCAACGAGTTCAGACTCAGGCGCCAGCACCATGAATGTGACGCCGAATATGGTGTCGGCACGTGTGGTGAAAATCGTAAATTCCACGTCGCTGTCGGCCACCTTGAACTGCATCTCCGTACCCTCGCTGCGGCCAATCCAGTTGCGCTGCGTTTCCTTCAGCGAATCCGTCCATTCCACCGTGTCGAGTCCGTCGAGCAGCCGTTGTGCGTAGGCACTCACACGCAGACACCACTGACGCATCCGCTTCTGCTCCACCGGATAGCCGCCACGCACGCTCACGCCTTCCACCACTTCGTCGTTCGCCAGCACCGTACCGAGTTTCGGACACCAGTTCACCATCGTTTCGCCGAGGAAGGCAATGCGCCAGTTCATCAGCACGTCGCTCTGCGCCTTTGCCTCCATGGCGTTCCACTGCGCAGCCGTCAGCGTGAGTTCTTCACTTCCGGCAGCCGTCAGTCCGTCGGTACCGTGTTGCGCCAAGTGTTCCACCAAGCGGCTGATGGGCTGTGCACGCTGCAACGACGTGTCGTAGTAACTGTCGAACATCAGTTGGAACGCCCATTGCGTCCATTTATAATAGTCGGGCGCACACGTGCGCACCTCGCGGTTCCAGTCGAACGAGAAACCGATTTTGTCCAATTGCTGGCGGTAGCGGTCGATATTCTCGAACGTCGTCACCTCGGGATGCTGTCCCGTCTGTATCGCATACTGTTCGGCAGGCAGTCCGTAGGCATCGTAGCCCATGGGGTTGAGCACGTTGAAGCCCTGCAGCCGCTTGTAGCGGGCATAGATGTCGCTGGCAATGTAGCCCAACGGGTGACCCACGTGCAGTCCCGCACCGCTCGGGTAGGGAAACATGTTGAGCACGTAGAACTTCTTTCGGTTGCGGTCTTCCGTCACACGGTAAGTCTGCTGTTCCACCCACCGTGCCTGCCATTTCTGTTCGATTTCTCTGAAGTTATAATCCATATCGTAGTCGTTTTTCTGTCTTCGTCACCGCAGTCTGCGGCAAAATTTCTGCAAAGTAACTGATTTTATTTCACATAACAAAGCAAAACCACGTTTTTGCAGTATCATAGCCGCCAAACATGCGCAGACGGGCAGAAATTCGGATGCGTCACGACAGAAATTTACGCATTTTTCAGCACGGCATAACTTACTCTGTTTCTTGCCGTTACAAAATGTGAAGAAAATCGTTTTGCTTGCAGAAGCAGGAAAAGATTGCACATATCAGGCGATTTATGTAACTTTGCCCAAAGAAAAATACAACTACGACCATGTCAGAACTCAACTATAGGGGCGGCGGCGAAATGATGCGCCGAGGCCGCGTCGAAGTGATTTGCGGCTCCATGTTCTCGGGCAAGACCGAAGAACTGATTCGGCGAATGCGGCGTGCCCAGTTCGCACGGCAACACGTGCAGATATTCAAACCGAGCATCGACGTGCGATACAGCGAAGAAGAAGTCGTGTCGCACGAAGGCAACAGCATCATGTCGACACCCGTCGACTCGTCGCAGAGCATCCTGCTGCTGACGGGCGACAGCGACGTGGTCGGCATCGACGAAGCACAATTCTTCGATGCCGGCATCGTCAGCGTGTGCAACGAACTTGCCCAACGCGGCATCCGCGTCATCGTAGCCGGACTCGACCTCGACTTCAAGGGCGTACCCTTCGGCCCCATGCCGCAGTTGCTCGCCATTGCCGACGACGTCACCAAGGTGCATGCCATCTGCGTGCGGTGCGGCTCGCTCGCCTACGTCAGCCACCGCATCGTGGAGGGCGAACGCCAAGTCATGCTGGGCGAAACCAAGGAGTACGAACCGCTCTGCCGCGAATGCTATGCCGAAGCCTGCCGCACCCAGCGCGACGAACCGCAGCAGCAGGCATTGTTCTGACCCATTCACCCATACAGCCTTTCCCACCATGAACGAAACGACATTGCAACGAATGCGCCAACTCGTGGACGAACTCAATCGTGCCGCAGATGCCTACTACGACGGACAGTCGGAACTGATGACCGACTACGAATGGGACGCGCGTTTCGACGAACTGCGGCGATTGGAACAGGAAGCGGGCGAAACGCTCGCAGACAGTCCCACGCAGCGCGTATCGGCAGACAACATCGCCGGACAGAAGGAAGAACACGAATATGCAGCCCTCTCGCTCGCAAAGACCAAATCGCCCGACGACCTCGTCAAATGGGCAGAAGGACGTCCCGTATGGTTCTCATGGAAACTTGACGGGCTCACCCTCGTCGTCACCTACGACGGCGGCAGGCTCAGCAAAATCGTCACACGCGGAAACGGACACGAAGGCACCGTCGTCACGCATCTCGCCAACGCCATTCACGGCATTCCCGCGACCATTTCCTATCGCGGTCACCTCGTCGTGCGCGGAGAGGCAGTCATCAGTTACGACGACTTCGAACGTTTCCTCATGGAGACCGATGCCGACTACGCCAACCCGCGCAACCTCGCATCGGGTTCGCTCACGTTGAAAGACGTGTCCGAAGTGCGCCAACGCAACCTCCGCTGGCTGCCCTTCACGCTCGTCCACACCGACGACGACAGCCTCGTGTCGTGGGGCGAGCAAATGCGCTTTCTTGCGTCGCAAGGCATGCACTGCGTCGACCACGAATGTGTGGCAGACCCGACGTTGGAACACGTCACGGCTGCCATCGACCGCTGGACGCAGCGCGTAACCGACCACTCCAACCCCTTCCCCGTCGACGGACTCGTCATCTGCTACGACGACACGGCATACGCCGCCACCGGCAGCGTCACCGGACATCATGCCACCCGTGCCGGCATCGCCTTCAAATGGCAGGATGAGGCTGCTGCGACCGAACTCGAACACGTCGAATGGTCGTGCGCCACAGGCACCATTTCGCCCGTCGCCGTCTTCCGTCCCGTCGAACTGGAAGGCACCACCGTGCGTCGCGCCTCGCTCTGCAACATCAGCGAATGCGAACGGCTGGGCATCGGTGGGGCAGGCACGGTGCTGTCCGTCATCAAAGCCAACAAGATAATTCCGAAAGTCATCCACGTGGAACGCACCGTCGGTACGCTCTGCGTGCCCGACCGCTGTCCCGTCTGCGAACATCCCACCGAAATCGTCTGCAGCGAACGCGGCACCCGCACGCTCCACTGCACCAACGCCGCCTGTCCGGCAAAGCAGTTGCGCAAGTTCGCCCGCTTCGTTTCCAAAGAGGGCGTCGACATCGACGGCATATCCGAACAGACCCTCGCCCGCTTCGTCAACATGGGATGGATTAGCGAAGTCGCCGACATCTACGACCTCCCGCTCCATTTGCCCGAAATGGCGCAAATGGAAGGTTTCGGCAAGAAATCGGCGCAAAAGATAAAGGCAGCCATCGAACGGGCAACCGTCGTCGACGCCACCAAACTCCTCTATGCACTCTCCATTCCTCTCTGCGGCATCGACGTGTGCAAGCGCCTCCTCGCAGCCTATTCGTTAGACGACCTCATCCGCACCGCCTCAACCACGACCGAAAGCGTCTATTTCACTCACATTGCCGGCATCGGGCCCGAAAAATCGGCAGCCTTCGTCCGTTGGTTCCACAACGAGCAGAACCGTCAGTCGGTGGAACGTCTGCTCTCCAAAGTTCGCGTGCGTGAAGACAAGCCCCTGTCGGCAGGCAACCGCTGTGCCAACATGACCTTCGTCATTACCGGCGACGTGCATCACTACCGCAACCGCAAGGAACTCCAAGCCTACATCGAATCGCAAGGTGGAAAAGTGTCAGGCAGCGTGAGTGGTGCCACCAATTTCCTCATCAACAACGACCTGCAGTCAGCATCGAGCAAAAACCAGCGTGCCCGCCAATTAGGCATCCCCATCCTTTCCGAAGACGAATTCATCCGCCAATTCGGCGACGACACTGCCGCCGTCACGTCAACGCCTTCCACTCCCTTCATGGGCAATTTGTTTGCGTGAGTGTTTTGCTCGTATAGATACACGAAAAATTGACACTGATTTTAGTTGCGAAATTCGCAACTAACGCCCCTTTGAGGTATATGCACTATAAGTCGCTGATAGACAATAGGCTATACTATATTCCACTTTCATGCAATT
>JAFLUS010000088.1 GCA_022508685.1 Prevotellaceae bacterium
TTTTTGCATATTTTCTGTAAAAAATCAATTTTGTTCGGATGAAAAGCCGTATTTTTGCAGAAAGTTTTGAATAACGGCAGGATGGCAGAAGAAGTACAGAAAAAGAAAATCGTATTTGTGGTGAACCCGATTTCGGGTACGCTGGGGAAGAAGGCGATACTGCGGCAAATCAAGAAATTGCTCGATAAGGAGCGTTTCGACTATACGATATGCCCGACGCGACGTGCGGGGCATGCGACGGAGATTGCCCGGCAGGCCGTTGCCGAAGGTGCGTTTGCCGTGTGTGCCGTCGGTGGCGACGGAACGGTGAACGAGGTGGCTCGCTCGCTGGTGCATACCGATACGGCACTTGCTATCATTCCCTGTGGTTCGGGCAACGGACTGGCTCGACATCTGCATATCCCGATGGATGCGACGCGTGCCATCCGTATGCTGAATGCGCACGAAGTGCAGACGATTGACTATGGGCAGATTAACGACCATCTGTTCTTCTGTACGTGCGGCGTGGGTTTCGATGCATTCATTTCGCAGCGTTTTGCGGAATCGGGTAAGCGGGGCATGCTGACGTATGTGGAGAACGTGCTGCAGACGGCGCTGACGTATCATCCCGAGACGTACGAACTGGAGGTGGTGAACGAGGATGCAGTGAACGAAACTTACAAGGCGGTGCTGATTGCTTGTGCCAATGCGTCGCAGTATGGCAACAATGCCTATATTGCTCCTCATGCCTCGGTACGCGACGGATTGCTCGACGTGGTCATCATCGAACCGTTTTCTCCGATGGAGGCTCCGCGTATGGCGTTCCACCTGTTGCAGGGTACGCTCGACCGCCACAGCCGCATCAAGACGTTGCGTTGCCGTCGGTTGTCGATTCATCGCAAGGAGGGTGCCCCTATCCATGTAGACGGCGACCCGATGCTGGAGGCTGCCGACGTGGAGGTGGCTATCGTGCCACAGGGACTGCGCTGCATCTGCCCGACGGAGGAAGGTGTGGAGTCGATGAAGACGTCGCTCGTGAATGTGTGGAAGGAGTATGCCAACAATTTCACGATGTATTCAAAAGATTTGTGGGAAAACAATATGTTTCGTAAACGCAACTGACGTTTCCGCTGATGACTGATTATCCGCATTTGCTGTGCAATTTGTCGAACGACATGGCGTTGGCTACCGATGCCGTGCCCTATTTCCCGCCGCAGCATATTCGCCAGATGGAGGACGACCTCGCCATGTTGGCACACGTGTGGGATGATGGCAGCGAACGTCCGCAGCCGTGGGGATGGAGCCGTGCAGCCAAGGCGGTGTTCCGACGTCGTGGCATTGATGTGCGGCTGATGCCGTCGGACGATGAATTGGCGTGTTGGCGGCAGTATTCGTCGCGGGCGTTTGCGGCTGCCTATGTGCAGCAGCCATTGCTGCCGACGGACGACGGCGTGATGGACGTGGGACTACGGATGCGGTTCTGCCGCAGTGTGGATGAAGTCCCGACGACGTTCGCCTGTCCGATGATATTCAAATCGCCGTGGTCGAGCAGCGGTCGCGGCATTTTTGTTGCCGATACGATGACGGCTGACGTGCAACGGCGGTTGCAGGGATTCGTGCATCGGCAAGGCGGATTTCTGATGGATGAATACTACGACAAGCGTCTCGACTTTGCACTGGAATATAGAATGACGCAAAGTGGAGATGCTGAATTCGTGGGCTATTCCGTATTCATGGCGGAGACAAACGGCAATTACGGTTACAACGTCGTCGACGACCAACGGTGCCTGCGTGCCATGATTGAGGCGGAATGGGGCGGAGATATTGCTGCCTTGTGCAATGCCCATCGGCAGCGTTTGCAGCAGATGCTCGGCGGTCGCTATCGCGGTTTTGTTGGGATTGACATGATGGTGGTGGAACTGCCGTCGGGCGGGCGTGCCGTCCATCCGTGTGTGGAAATCAATCTGCGGATGAACATGGGCATACTGGCATTGCTGTTAGAGCAGCAAGCCGATGACAGACGGTTCTATCAGCGTTTGCGCGACCGTTTGGTTTTGGAAGATTTTCCTTTCGACGATTTCGACTGCCTGAGGAGTTGCATGCGGTCGTCCATGCGCGTGCCGTTGACGCCGAGCCGCGATGTAGGCTTCCAAGCCTCGCTGACGTCAGGCAAGTTGATGATTACCTGCTCCTGAAGCGGTGCACTTTCGTTTCCGAAGCGGTCGCAGGCGGTGACGGCATAGTAGCGCGTCTTTCCGGCACGCAGTCCCAAGTCAATCCGTGTGTCCATCACTCTCGTGCAAATCAGGTGCTCGGCTCGGTTCACGTCGACCGGATAGACGTTCGACCCATATACGTTATAATAAATATATGACTGCTCGGCTGTGGCATCCGTGTCGGGAGCCTTCCAACTGAGCACGCTGCCGTCGAGACGGATGGCAGTCGGCATGTTGGGAGCGACGGTGTCGGTGCTCCACGTCATGCGTGGTTGCAAGGCTGGATAGGCAAAGAATTCGTTGCATACGCAGTCGTACAGCCCCTTCACGTTGCGGGTGAAGAAAGCACTGCGGAACAACGCCACGCCGCCCACCTCCGCCTGTCGCGACACGTGGAATTGCGCACGGACGTCGTTGAGTGCCCATCGGCCTTCATTCGGGTCGAGGAAGTAGATGCCGAGTCCGGGAATGACGGGGTGGCCGTAACTGTGTTCTTTCCAGTCGTAGAGAAAGGGGAAGAAGTGGTTGTCGCGGAAATACATCATCGGGAAGAGCATGTCCTGCAGGTTGTTGCGAAGCCACTCCTGTGCCTCTTGACTGACAGCGTTGTAGGCATTCCAACCGCCCGCCTTGTAGCGGCTTAAATCCTTGTACTTCCCGATGGGCGAACTGGAGAGTTTCACCCATGGTTTGCGTGCCTTCACCACGTCGTGGATGCGCTGCACGATGCGCGTGATGTGGTCGCGCTTCTGCTGTGCAGTCGCGTTGCCGTCCTTGAATCCGTACGACTTTTCGGGATAGCGGATGTAGTCGAGCGAAATGCCGTCAATGTCGTAGTTGTCGACCATCTCCGCACAGAGCGACGCGATGTAGTCAGCCGTGCCTCTTGCACTCGGAATCATGAACACTTCGCTGCCAGCCGTCCGGCACAGTTCGGGACGGCGACGCATGATGGACTGTGCACCGCACGCCTTCTGCTTGCGCACGTCGCCCAACGGGATGCAGACCATCCACGCATGGAGTTCCATGCCGCGCTTGTGGCATTCGTCGATGGCAAATGCCAGTGGGTCGTAGCCCGGCGATTGTCCGTGCTTGCCCGTGAGGCAGTCGTCCCATGGTTCGTACTTTGAAGGATAAATCATCGTACCCCTCACGCGGGTTTGCAGCAGCACGGTGTTGATGTGGGCACGCTGCAGTTGGTCCAGTATGCGGCACAGTTCCTGCTGCTGACGGGCACGGCTTGCCGCATCGGTGGCTTTCGTCTTTGGCCAGTCCAGACTCTTGACAGTGGTCAGCCACACGGCACGCACCTCGGTCTTGGGTTGTTCCCATTCGCTCCATTCTTGCGCATGGAGCAGGGCAGTGGTGCACGTCAGCAGCAGCGACAGCAGCACGTGGGGGACATGTTGGCGGATATGGCGGAAATGGAGATTCAGCATGGTTCGTTTCGATTTTGTACGGATTTCGCCGTAAAAATGTGAATTTGTCATAAAAAAGAGCGGATTTCGCTCCGTTCTTTCAATGAAAATGCAAAGTTACGAAATATTTTTGATAATTTTGCACGGATTTTTCAGTTTACGTCATTTTAACATGATTACGTTTATCGCAGCCGTCATCCTGCTCATCGTGGGCTACGTGGTCTATGGCAAGGTGGTGGAACGTGCCTTTGGAGCCGACGCATCGCGGACAACGCCGTGCTACACTCGGCAGGACGGCGTGGACTACATGCCCATGCCGACGTGGAAAGTATATCTCATCCAATTTCTCAACATTGCCGGAACGGGACCCATCTTCGGCGCCATTCAAGGCATCCTCTTCGGACCTGCAGCCTATCTGTGGATTGTGCTTGGCTGCATCTTTGGCGGAGCCATGCACGACTATCTGACGGGCATGATGAGCCTGCGTAAGGACGGGGCCAGCCTGCCCGAACTCATCGGCGACGAACTGGGGCACGTGGCACGTGTGCTCATGCGCGTATTCTCGCTTTTTCTGATGGTATTAGTCGGCACCGTGTTCGTGAAAACGCCGGGCGACCTGCTTGCCGTGCAGACCGCCACGTGGGGCATCTGCGGCACACCGCTGTTCTGGTACATCGTCATTTTCGTCTACTACGTGCTGGCTGCGTTGCTGCCCATCGACAAACTTATCGGACGCATCTACCCGCTCTTCGGCATGGCACTGCTCATCATGGCCGTCGGTGTCGGCATAGGCATTTTTACGCAAGCAGGCAACGTGCCCGAACTGACGGACGCATTCACCAACCATCACCCCCAGCGCGACACCATCATCCCGCTCTTTCCCGGACTGTTCATCACCATCGCCTGTGGCGCCATCAGTGGCTTCCACGCCACGCAAAGCCCCATGATGGCACGCTGCATGAAGAACGAACGGCTGGGACGCCCCGTCTTCTATGGCGCAATGATTACCGAGGGACTGGTCGCCATGATTTGGGCAGCCGCAGCCATCAAGTTTGCCGATTCGTTGCCGGTGGACGGCAGTACGCCCTACGAGAAACTGCTGACGGCGATGGACGGCAATCCCGCAAAGGTGGTCGACCAAATTTGCAATACATGGATGGGACGCATCGGCGGCATCCTCGCCATTCTCGGCGTGGTAGCAGCCCCCATCACGTCGGGCGACACGGCACTGCGCAGCGCACGCATGATTGCTGCCGACTTCATGCACTATAAGCAGAACAAAATCTACAAACGACTGCTGTTGGCCGTACCCCTCTTCCTCATGGTGTTCGTGCTCATGCTCATCGACTTCAGCGTGCTGTGGCGCTACTTCGGGTGGGTCAACCAGACGCTCGCCGTTTTCGCTCTGTGGGCCGTCACGCTGTGGCTCGCACGTCGGCGTCGCTGCTACTTCATCTCGCTCCTGCCTGCCCTGTGGATGACGATGGTGTGCAGCACGTTTATCCTCATTGCCCCCAACGTCGGCTTCGGGCTGCATCCGCACCTCTCCTATACCCTCGGTGCCGTCCTCACCCTGCTCTGCTTGCTGCTGTTCGTGCGGTGGAAACGTGCAGACAATTCCGTTCAACCTATTTAATTTTATATACAGACCCATGCGACGCATACCCCGTTCCACTTTCCTCCCGCTGCTGCTCCTGTTGGCAGGATTGGCGTTCTACGTGTACTATGGCATCACTTGGAACGCTTGGCGCGCCAACCTCGCCAACCTCATCATCTATGTCATCATCATCGCTGCCCTCTTTTGGTCGCTTCGTGCCAAAGAGAAAATGAAGAACGATGAAAAGTAAGCATTTCGTCATGGTATCGACGAAGTGAATTGTTGCCATTTTACTATTGTCAGTTCGAAAAATATCTGATTTTCAATTTTTATCATTTTCTCTTTGTATTGTGCTTGCTTATCCGTACCTTTGCAGAGATAATTCGCATATACACACAACCTAAAACGTTCATCATGATGAAAAAGATGTTGGCAATGTTGCTGATGGTCGCCATGGCAGGCACGGCAACGGCTCAGTTTGAAGCAGGAAAGAAGTATGTCAATGCCTCGCTGGCGGGTGCCGGTCTGTCGTACAGCGACTACGAAGACGTGGCATTCGGCGTGAGTGCACAGGCAGGTTATATGTTTCAGCAGGATTTCATGCTGTTGGGAGAGGCTGGGTTCGACTATCGTCACAAGGATTTCCAATCGCTCTACATCGGTGGTAAAGGCCGCTACTACATCGAGCAGAACGGATTGTTCCTCGGTGCGGGCGTGCGCTTCCTGCACGAATTCAAAAACCACAACGATTTTCAGTTCACGCCCGAGGTAGGCTATTGCTATTTCGTGTCGAAGAACCTCACGATTGAACCGGTGGCATACGTGGATGTCAGTCTGGCGGACTTTTCCAAGAACACGAAGGTCGGTCTGAAAATCGGTCTGGGCTACTATTTTTAAGCGGACATGAACGCAGGGCTTGCCTTACGGGATGTGCAACGTCGGTTGCGGCGTTTGCACGGTGCATGGTGCATGATGGGCATCTGCGCCGTGCTGCTCGTTTGCGGCAGTTGCGGCGAGGACCGCACGTATGAATATGATGAGAAGACGGCACGCGACCACTGGATGTTCGACGCCATGCGCGAATACTACCTGTGGGGCGATAGCATCCGCGACAGCCGACTGGCGTGGAAGGACTACTTTGCCGCTCCCGCTACGTTCTTTGCCAAACTGACGGCGCAGGCTCCCGTGAAGGACGTGTGGTCGTGGTGCGCAATTGACACGTTGAACGAGGACCACCACCAACGCGGGCACTTCAATCACATCGACTCCTACGGGCTTGACTTCACGCTGATGACCGACCCGACGGGGGCAACGAGCAGGCAGTATGCCCGCGTCACGACCGTCTATGCCGGCAGTCCCGCCGAACGCTGCGGCATCGAGCGCGGCGACTTCATCGGTATGGTGGACGGCAACCGCATGACGTCGAGTTATGCGGCCAACCTCGAAAACGGAAAGCAGCGGACGATTGTCCGCAGTCGGTTGGCGGTGAATGCGGAGTTGCAGGAATTCGTATGGGCGTCGGAAGATACGCTCACGATGGAACGTTCCGAACGTGTGCCCGATGCAGCGTTCTCTGCCGTCCGCAGATTTGACTTGGGCAACGACGTCGTTGCTTATCTGCAGTGCAACACGCTCAGCGGTGATGCCGATGCCATCGGCAATGTGATGCGTCAAGTGGAAGCGACGCAAGCCTCTGTTTTCGTGCTCGACCTCCGCTTGTGCAACGACGGAACGATGGAGGCTGCGCAGATGCTGGCTTCCTATCTGATTGACGAACCGAACGCCGGTCAAGTGTTTGCCCGAACGATATACAGCACGCGCCATGCCGACCGCAACGCGGCTTTCGGATTTGTGGCGTCGGCTGTAGTAAGAAATCTGTCAATCAGACGTTTGTATGTAATTACTTCATCTTATACATCAGGTGCAGCGGAGTGGCTGATTCGCGGATTGCAGCACGTGGAAGCGGAAGGTTTCGTGGTGACGGTCGGTACGGCCACTGCCGGTCAGATTGTGATGACCGAACCCGTTGCTGGCCCTGCTTACCATGTGACGATACATCCGGCAGTGGCATACGTGGCAAATGGTGCGGGCGACTACGACTATGCGGGTGGCATCGACCCCGATGTGGCCATCAACGAATTGGAATACGTCAGCCTGTTTCCCTATGGTGATGAACGGGAAACGGTGCTGGCTGCCATCCTCATGCAAATTGTGAACGAATGAAATACGCGGGGTTGACACAAGCCGAAGTGCTGGCGAGCAGGCAGGCACATGG
>JAFLUS010000089.1:0-2969 GCA_022508685.1 Prevotellaceae bacterium
ATATATACAAGTAAGGAATATGACAACATGCTTTAGGGGCGGGTAAAGAGATATGTATCTCGCTCATTTTGACAGACTTTTGCACGGTGAGAACACTGTCCGTGCAATCAATTTGCGGCGCATATCGTTAAGTAAATCAACTAAACATTATAATTTTCAACAAGCCAAAGACTCCAAAAACAAAGTATGAGAACAAACAAAGCATTCTCACTCCTGCTGGTCGCACTGCTGAGTGTGATGGGAGCAAAAGGGCAAAATGTCGCAATGAAAACCAACATCATCCCCGATGCGACATTGTCTCCGAACGTAGGAGTAGAGTTGAAGTTGGCCTCACATTGGTCGGCAGAACTCACGGGACAAATGAATTTGTGGCCCATCAATGACCACAAATGGAAACATTGGTTGGTACAACCCGAAGTGAGATACTGGTTCTGCGAACCATTCGTTAAAGGCTTCATGGGACTCCACCTCATCGGCGGAGAGTACAACGTCGGCAACATCAACAACAACATCAAGTTGTTCGGCAACGATTTTTCCAAACTGAAGGATTATCGTTACGAAGGATGGGCGGTAGGTGCAGGTATTGCCTACGGCTATGCATTCCCGCTGACAAAACATTGGAACTTTGAAGCCGAAATCGGAGTGGGTTACGTCTACACCGAATACGACAAGTTCAAGTGCAAAGAGTGCGGTCGAAAAATGTGGAGACACCACATCAACTACTATGGACCGACAAAAGCAGCCCTCAATTTGGTTTATGTATTCTAAACGACAAAAATAATCATCATGCGAACACTATTCTTTACCAATATGCGCCGACTTGCACTTATTGCCATTTCGATGGTACTTTCTTACAGTGCATTCGGCCAGCCACTCGCTATACAGAAAACGACGGCTACGGAAGGCGTGGTTTGCGGTTTGCCCGTGACAGACGTCATCATGAAGCGCAGCGGAGACCTGATGTTGATTTCCATGAACCTCAACCTCTCCGATTTCGAATTGAAAGGCGACCGCGCTGCCATATTGATGCCGGTACTTATCAATGGAGCCGACTCTGTAGAACTTGCCCCCGTAGGACTCTATAGCCACGTGCGCTACATCCAATATCTGCGCGAAGAAAACATGGCAATCGGTGGCGAAACCGAAACTTCATACAAGTACAGCCATCGTCCCGCGACCATGGCATACACGCAGACACTCCCGTATGCAGCATGGATGAACGGTGCTGACATGTACATCCACCGCACAGACTACGGATGCTGCCGTTCCGTACTCAACGATGCTGAAGCACCGTTGGTAGGATGGCGCGAAATCACCTACGCACCGGCATTCCACTATATTGCCGTAGCCGATTCGGGTGAAAAAGTCGGTAAATTGTCGGGACGCGCGTTCGTTGACTTCCCTGTGAATCGCACGGAACTCTTCCCCGACTATCGCAACAACCAACGCGAGTTGGCGAAAATCATCGCATCCATCGATTCTGTACGCAATGACAAGGACATTACCGTAACCTCCATCACCATCAAGGGTTATGCATCTCCCGAAGGTCCGTACGACAACAACATCCGACTGGCAAAAGGACGTACGGCAACGTTGAAGCAATATGTGCAGAATCTCTATCGTTTCTCTGACGGATTCATCAAGACCGACTACGAGCCTGAAGACTGGGAAGGCTTGCGCGAATATGTCGTAGGTTCTGGCCTTGCTGAAAAGGATGGCATCCTGCAGATTATCGACAGCAACATGGCACCCGACCCCAAGAACACAAAGATTCAGACCACCTATCCCGAGGCATACAAATTCCTCTTGCAGATGGTTTATCCGGGTCTGCGCCACTCCGACTACACCATCGATTATGTGGTACGCTATTATACCTCTATCGAAGAAATCGCAGCCATCTATGCCACAGCACCGCACAAGTTGAGCGTTGGCGAAATGATGCGCTATGCCATGACATTGGAGACAGGCAGTGACAAATACAATGAAATTTTCGAAACTGCAGCACGCCTCTATCCCGCAAATGCTGAAGCCAACATCAATGCAGCCAACGCAGCCATGCAGCGCAATGACATGGTATTGGCAGCAAAATATCTGGAAAAGGCTGGCACCGGCAATGCCGCAGTTTACACACGCGGTGTCTACGCAGCACTCACCGGCGATTACAAGACGGCAAAGGAACTCTTCAAGCAAACTGCAGACACAATTGAAGAAGCAGCAGCCGCAGTAGCCGAAATTGAAGCAATCGAAGCAAGCAATCAATAAAACTTTTTAACTTAACATTTTTAATTTTGAGAGATTATGAATTTTAGACTGAAAACCCTGTCGATGCTGGCAGCAGCAGCGGCACTTACTCTCACCGGATGCTCCAACGACGATTTGGCGCTCGAGGGCGGAGTAACAGGCAACACTGATTATTCAGGTCGTGTTGTGTATCTGAACGCAGGTATTGCGCTTCCCACCGCAGGTGGTACGCGTAGTGCAACGGACGAAACTGGTGAAACCAATTCGGACGGTCAGTATGGTAAGGACGTGGAAGGCCCCGACTTCGAATATGGTTACGACTATGAAAGCGAAGTTCGTTCAGTGCTCCTCGTTCTCACAAATGCAGACGACGAACTGATGACCTACTCGGTTGTAGGCGGTCTGACAAAGGCTCCGACAACTGGCTCTGAATTCAACGTAACTGCAAAAGGTGAAATCAAGTACGAAGCATTGGAAGCGGCTTATAATGGCGGCGTTTTGTCAGGTGCTGACAAGACCGTTAATGTGTACGCATTCTGTAACTACACTGCCAGCCTCCTTGCTAAGATTGAAAAAGCAACCGTTGGTAGCGCAGATTGGCTCAATCTTTCAGGTGAAGTCGTTGAACCGGCATCTCCCGTTGGTCAGACTCCTGACATCTCCAACACGATTTGGGCAAAGCGTTCATTCTTGATGTCGAACGCAGAAAAGGTTTCATACACATTCCC
>JAFLUS010000089.1:3069-7459 GCA_022508685.1 Prevotellaceae bacterium
AGGTGCGCTCCGCGAAGGTAAGGGCAGCCCCCTCTACTTGGCAGTTGAACGTACACTCAACCACTGGCGTCTGACAGGAACGTCATACACATACGATGCAGCTTACGAAGGAGACGTTGATGACAAATCTCTGACTGTAGTCATCGCAAGCAAGATCTTCAAGAACGATCCTGAAGTGAAAGCAACTGTGGAATGGACAGATGCAGAAGGTAAAGACATCTTCAGCACTCTCGCTCCGGATCCGGAAATCAACATCACCGTTTACCGCGCAACGAACGAACACGATGGTGACGGATGGGGTTACTACTGCTACTATTTCTACTGGAACCGCCACAACGACAACTTCCTCAACGGTAAGATGGGCATCATGGAGTTCTGTACTGTACGTAACAACGTCTACAAACTCGCTGTAACCGGTATTGGTAAACTCGGTCACCCGCGTGACACGAACGACGATCCCGATCCCGAAGAAGAAGAAGATCCGGACGAAGAACCGCTCAACTACATCAAGGTAGAAATCGAAGTTCTCCCATGGGTAGTTCGTGTTAACAACATTGTATTCGACTAATTAGAACAAACTTTAATACGCTACGAAAGACATGAGATTGAATAGCGTCATACTCAACACAATGAGAAGGGGAGCCATCCGGCTCTCTCTTCTCGGGGTGTTGTGCCTCGCAACGTGTTTAACTTCCTGCGAATCGCTGTACGACGACCAATCGGATTGTCGTTCAGGCATAGCCTTGAGATTTGTATACGATTACCACATGGAACCCGGAGCAAACGCATTCCCTGCAAATGTAGATTGCGTCACTGTCCTCGTGTTCGATCAAAAAAGTGGTAATTACGTCACGCAGTTTACGGAAACATCCGACGTACTCCGTTCCGAAAGTTACCGAATGGACCTGCTGCTCGAACCCGGCAAATACCATCTCGTCGTTTACGGAGGATTGGCATGCGACCACCCCACATTCGACTTCACGCCCGACTTCAATGCCGCACAGCAACGCGCAAACAGCGACTATACCAAAGACGACATCCTCGTCTCCCTTCCGCTTGAGAACGGCGTAAGCGCAAAACAACTTCACGACATCGAAGAGCGTACAGGAGGACTCTTCTACGGAACGTTGGACATCACTGTTACGGACGACGACCGCAGCAAGAACGATTTCCGCGTAGAAACAGTGAACCTCATGAAGGACACCAACAACATACAGGTGATCCTTCAGGAAATTGCAAATCCCGACAAGATGAATGTAGACGACTACAACTTCTACATCATCGACGACAACTTTATCCTTAACGGCTACAACAAGCCCGTACATATCGCTACCGAGGCCTTCCAACCGATGTATTTGCCCTATCATACGGAAAATCGCATCACGGGTTATGTGGAATACAAAGGACAAAATGGTGCATTGCTCACAGAAGACGAGCAGCGTCCCGTACAAGTGGCTTGTGCCGAATTCTCCACATCGCGTCTGTTGATGGAACATCTGCCGACAGCCCGCTTGGTCATCACCTCGCGTACAGACAAGGATGATGACGGCAACGACCGTCTCATCATCGACATTCCTCTGATTACTTATCTTACAGCCATCCGAGGTTTCGGCGACACATGGATTAAGGACGACCAAGAATTCTTGGACCGCCAGAGCCGATGGACACTGATGTTCTTCCTGCAACGAAACGCGTGGGTAAGCACACGCATTGCAGTCAATTCATGGGTGGTTCGTATCAACAACGCAGAACTTTAATACAACAACATATAAAGTTTAGGTATTTCCAACGATGCAATGGTATAAACAAATCATAGCGCTTTTCTCAGCGGTAATCGTCGCCATCGTCTTCCTCACTTCATGCGTGGCAGACAAGTTCGACGACGATTGCCCCACCGACAATCGGGAAATTGTGGATGGAAAAGCCTATCACGTCTCTTTCCGACTCAAGTCGGTTTCCAACTACAGCGGCACACGCTCCGACAGTGGTGACTTTGTAGATGGCAGCGATGGTCAAGTTAAAGAAGATGGTAACGAAGCAGCCGGTGACGAACACGCCATCGGTACAGCCGGCAATGTTGCCATTTTCTTCGATGAGAACAAAAAACTGTACAGCGTGACGGCACTTTCGTTGCCCGACCACTCACACTGGCCCGCCAACAACATCGAGGCTGAGTACGGAACCGTCTTCTATGCCGTCGACGGCAAACTGCCCTCCTATGTGCTGGTCATTCTGAACGGCGAACGACTCTACGAACGCTTCATTCAGAAAATGGATGCCAACAAGGCTGATTACGACATCAACGCAGTGCTCAAGGAAATATGGAGCGAAGACGATGAACATCTTACGTTCATCGGTCGCGACGATCAAAGACACTTCACCATGACCAACTCCATCTATGTCAAGGATGGCGCGCTGCAGGCGGCCGTACCCGTTGACCCCAAGATGATACACGAAGTCAGTGGCGTTGTGCCCGACCCCAATCTTCCGAAAGACGAAGTCCTCACCATCTACGTTGAGCGAATGCTCTCGAAGTTCACTTTCGAAGTGGAGAACAATGCCACGAACCTGAAAGGGTCATCGGGAACTCAATATACGTTTGAGCCGACGATGAACGCCGAAACTGAAATCCGCCTCTTCGATGGATATGATGATGCCGACCAAATCATCTTGAAGTACAAACCCATCAATTGGCGAGTGGTACTCACCGGGTGGAACATGAATGCGCTGGAAGCCGAAACATACCTCTATAAAAGCATCAATACCGCATCCAACTATTTCAGTGGTTGGCAAGACGCTGCCAATTATCGTACCTATTGGGCTGAAGACCCCAATTATGACGAAACGGGATATCCGCGGCAGTATCGTCCGGCAATCGACCGCAATAGTTACGTTTACTATAAGGGATTGGCTGACAAGGGAACCAATCAGTTGGTCAACTATTCATTTACGCAGTTGAATGACAACCAATTCGGAAAGATTGTCTATACACCCGAAAACACGTACAGCCGTGCGGCAATCGCCAATCTTCCGGCATCGCGTGCCGACCTGCTGGCAGGCAGCCACCTGATAGTTTGTGCCAATTTGGAAACTGATATAGACGGAACTGGGTTCAAGGTACAACCCCACCTCTATCGCGACCGCCTTGGCATTTGGTACACCGAAGAAAAGGAATGTGTGAAAGCCATGGTGCGTGCATTCCACAACGCATTGGATTCGCAAGACGACATGAAGTTTCCTTACTACAATTGGACGACGCTGCAAAATCCTGACAATGGTGAAGCACGTATGGTGGAAACGATAGGCACTTATAAACTTTACTACGATGGCCTTGAACTGACCGATGCACGAATTGATGCCATTTATGCCGCAGGCGATAGTTTGATGTTGCCGGCAAACATTAAAGACGGCGACGGAAAACGCGCCCTTTGGAATGAAAAACTGAGCGTTCGCCGCACCTCCGACGGGCAACTTTTGAGAATTATCGACCATCAAGAGCCTATTTATGATGGTGATATCATCGAACGCTATGAAAATGTATTGCGCGACGCTCCGGCAGACGCCAGCGAAATCCGCTCCTTGCTGTTGGAATGGATTGGTGCAGTCGACCATTTCAATCAAAGCCGAATGTATTACTATGCCCCAGTGAAGAATGAACCATTCAAAATGGCGGATGGAAGCGATGTGTGCGGTGCTGTTCGCAATGCATGGTATCAATATCGTCTGCAAGGCGTTGACGGCATAGGTACGCCTGTCGACAATCCGGCAGAACCCATTGTGCCCAATCGTACCGGCACATACGACCAGTTGAAATTTACAATTAACCTTCTCGAATGGCATACGGAGGATATTTATATAAATTGATGAAATAGCAATGAAAAATCTGAAATATATCATCTCATTGATGCTTGTGGCATGCTTTGCCATTACTTCATGCTCCGACCCGGACATAGATTTGCCTGCTGCCGATGATGATGAATTGTCATCACCTTTTGAAAATTCACCCGAAGGGCCATCGTTGGGCATCACCATTACGCTCGATGACATGGGCGGACGTGCTGCAGACCCCAATGACCCATTGTGGGAATACGAAAACTATGTAGACCTCGAGAAAATTCGTGTGCTCTTTTTCGATAGTAAGGACGATTTCCTTTTTGAATCAAGATCTCGTTGGGTAAAGCAAATTGAGCATAGTTACAACAATTCTCGTTGGTATATGTCAGTGCCGTTCTTCACCTATGGTGATGAAGAAGACTGGGATTGGGAGAGGATTAAAAAGGCAATGACGAGCGGACCATTCAAGATTGCCATTCTTGCCAACCGCCCTGCATGGGAATGGGCACCGAACTTTGATAATAATACAGGTCTTTCCGCTCACTGGTTTGACAAT
>JAFLUS010000009.1:0-5445 GCA_022508685.1 Prevotellaceae bacterium
GTGCGGATGAGCCTTTATTTATGCCCGACACTTTCGGGAGAAAGCGAAAGGCGAGATGATTAGTTAAACCACTTGACGTAGCAGAAGTCTTGGCGGTGAGGCAGGTCTGCATTCTTGGGATACATGCGGTATGCCACCTTGAATGAGCCGGCGTTGGGCATGCTGACTGTGCCTTCGAAGGTGAAGAGGTTGCCTTCGCGACCTACGACTTCGAGCGGATAGATGCCCGTTACGTGAGTCTGGCCGTCTTCGTCGTCGTGGAGGACAACGAGTTCGAAACCGACGACGTTGTCAAGACCTTGTTCGTCGATGACGTACTGCACCTTGTATTTCTTTCCGCTTTCGAGTGTCGTGCTGTCAACGCCTTCTTCCTTCTGGCAACTTACGACGGTGATGTTGTCCCAACGTTCTGCTACCAGTTCCTTCCATTGTGCAAGTTCCTTTGCCTTCTTGTAGTTGTCGGCAAAGAGGTTCTTTGCACGTTCGGCAAGGGGTGTGTAGAACTTGGTGTAGTAGTCGTCGAGTTGACGCTTCATCGTGTAGTGCGGAGCAACTTGTGCGATAGAATTCTTCACCGTGCGTATCCATCCTTCGCTGTAGCCCTTTGCGTTGCGTGCATAGTAGAGCGGGAGGATTTCGTTCTCGAGGAGCGAATAGATGGTTGCTGCATCGAGTTGGTCTTGCTGCTCTTGGTTCTGGTATGTGCGCTTCTCGGTCAAAGCCCATCCTGCACCTTCGCGATAGCCTTCGAGCCACCATCCATCAAGCACGGAGAGGTTGACAACACCATTCATCAGTGCCTTTTCGCCCGATGTTCCGCTGGCTTCGAGCGGACGGGTCGGGGTGTTCATCCAAATGTCCACACCGGTCACGAGGCGACGTGCCAACTTCATGTCGTAGTTCTCGAGGAAGATGATTTTGCCGAGGAATTCGGGACGACGGCTGATTTCATAGATTTTCTTAATCAGTCCCTGACCTGCTCCGTCGTGCGGGTGTGCCTTTCCGGCGAAGAGGAACTGAACGGGATAGTTGGGGTTGTTCACAATCTTCGACAGACGGTCGAGGTCGGAGAACAAGAGGTGAGCACGCTTGTAAGTGGCGAAGCGGCGTGCGAAACCGATGATGAGCGCGTTCGGGTTGATTTTCTCAAGAATGCTGACGATGCGTGAGGGGTCGCCTTGGTTCTTGAGCCAGTCTTCACGGAAGGCGTGCTTGATGTAGTCAACGAGTTTGTTCTTCAGTGTCTGACGGGTTTTCCAGATTTCAGCATCGGGCACATTGTAGATGCTTTCCCACAGGCTGGCGTTCGACTGGTCGTTGTAGTACGTCTTGTCGAAGTGCTTGCCGTAGAGGGTCTTCCATTCGCTGGCACACCACGTGGGGAAGTGAACACCATTGGTCACATAGCCGACGTTGTCGAGTTCTTCGGGGAAGTAGCCTTTCCAAATGTCGTTGAACATGTTCTTCGACACTTTGCCGTGGAGCCAACTTACACCATTCACCCACGAGCAAGTGTTGCAAGCGAAGGTAGACATACAGAAGCGTTCGCCTTTGTCTTCGGGATTGACGCGCCCCATGCCGATGAATTCGTCCCAACTGATGCCGAGTTGTTCGGGGTATCTGCCCATGTACTTGCCAAAGAGGCCTTCGTCGAAGTAGTCGTGGCCGGCAGGCACGGGCGTATGCACGGTGTAGAGTGAAGATGTACGTACCACTTCCAGTGCTTCGTTGAACGACATGCCGCTCTGTACGAAGTCAACAAGGCGTTGAACGTTGCACAATGCTGCGTGTCCTTCGTTGCAGTGGTAGATGTCCTTTTCGATGCCCAGTTGCTTCAGGGTGAGAATACCACCGATACCCAACAGGATTTCCTGCTTCAGGCGGTTTTCCCAGTCACCACCATAGAGGGAGTGTGTGATGCTGCGGTCGTATTCGCTGTTCATCTCGTTGTCGGTATCAAGCAGATAGAGTTTGATGCGACCGACGTTCACGCGCCATACGTAGGCGTGTACGGTGTAGTTGTTGTAAGGAACGTCCACAACGACGGGTTGTCCGTCCTTGTCGAGTTCGCGTTCGATGGGGAGTTCACCGAAGTTCTGTGCTTCGTATTTAGCCACTTGCTGACCATCCATCGAGAGGGTCTGAGTGAAATAGCCGTAACGATAGAGGAAACCTACGGCACACATGTCGACGTTGGAGTCGCTGGCTTCTTTCAGGTAGTCACCTGCCAAGATGCCAAGACCGCCGGAATAAATCTTCAACACATGGCTCAAACCATACTCCATGCAGAGGTATGCCACGGAAGGACGCTTGCTGTCGGGTTTCACATCCATGTATGCGCGGAATTCAGAGTACAGTTTGTTTACTCGCTTAACGATTGCCGTATCTTTTGCCAGTTCTTCCAACTTCTCGTAGTTCATGCGTTGGAGGAAGAGGACGGGGTTTTGCTGCACCTTCTTCCAAAGCGCTTCGTCGAGGTCACGGAAAAGATGACCGGCATCGTTGTTCCACGACCACCACAGGTTGTGTGCAATTTCATCCAGCGGCTGCAAGGCTGCCGGGATATTGGTCTTCACGCTAATCTCTTTCCAGTTCGGAGTGTTTGCATTACTTGCTTTAATTTTTACCATATCGTCTGAATGTTAAGATATTGTGTGTTAATTGTCTTTGTCATTTATTTTCGAGCCATGGCCTTGCGCAATGCAAAGTCGTAGGCTTGGTCATAGTATTTGATGAAATGTTTCCACAGAGCCTGTTCTGCCACGTGGGCTGCATTCTTGCGTGTCTGCGCCACTTCGGTGGCGTCCATCTGCGTGAACGACAATACGGCATCGCAGATGTCGTCGGCTGCGCGGTCGAAATTGTTGTCTGTGCGGTGAACCACACGGACGCCGTCGCGGATGTGGTCTTCTTCCCTGTTCAGCGTATTGGTCCACAGACCGAACCCTGCCAAGTCGGTCGTCACGCATGGCACATGGAACGCCACGCTCTCCAACGGCGTATAGCCCCACGGCTCATAGTACGACGGATAGACGCAAAGGTCCATGCCGATGAGCAGGTCGTAGTAGTGCATATTGAAGATGCCGTCCTTGCCGTCGAGGTAGCACGGCACAAATATCAGTTTCACAGGGTCGAACGGATGGTTGTGCATGCCCAACCAATTCATTTGTCCCAGCACCATGTCAGTATCAGGGTGATGAAGGTTGTGCGTGATGCGCGGGTCGCCACAGGGCAGGCTCTCGCCGTTTTTCGCCGTCAACTTGCGCTGCAAGTCCGTGCGCGGTTCCTTCACCCACGCCGGCACCAACACAAATGCCAGCACGGTCTTGTTGAGACGGGCATCGTGGCGTAAACGGTTCATGGCATCGACAAACATGTCGATGCCTTTGTTCTTATATTCATAGCGACCGCCAATGCTGACAATCACCGTATCGTCTTTCAAGTTTGTCCCCATCAGCGCATTCGCCACCGTGAGCAACTTCTTGCGAGCCTTCTTTCGGGCTGTATCAAATTCCTTGCCTTGTGTCGGAACGAAGTCGTTTTCAAATCCGTTCATCAGCACCACGTCGGCAGGTTTTTCCAAGAGTTGGGCACATTCGCGGTCGGTAATGTCGCTCACCGTGGTGAAACAATCCACATAGTGAGCCGTCTGCTTCTCGATGGAATGTTTCGACTGCATATTCAGTTCGGCAGCCATCTGGTCGCCATTGTATCCGTTCAGATAGTCGTACAACGGCTTCTGGTTGCCGGCAATGGAACGTCCGATGCTGGTGGCATGGGTCGTAAAGATGGTCGCAATGCGCGGACAGGCTTTCTGCAAATACAATGCGCCCAAGCAAGTCATCCATTCGTGAGCCTGATAGATGACCTTGTCGCGAGCCGTGAGTCCGAAAAAGTGGTAGTAACTTTCTACGACCTTGCCTGCCGCATACGAAAACATGCTGGCTTCGTCGTAGTCGCCATACGCATGGAGCGAATCCACTTGATAGTTGTCCCACGCCCATGCATAAATCTCGTCTTTCTGTTCAAAGAACGGATGAAAATCTACCAATACGGCAATCGGTTCGCCGGGTATCATCCATCGTCCGACGCGAATGGTCAGTCCTTCCGTCTGCGCTTGCTTACGCCACGCCGACAACAGCGATTTACTTTCTTTGAATAAGGGGTTCTTGGAGTCTGTCCAGAAGTCCGGTCCAATGAAAATTACCTTGTCAGGCATTCTGTCCTGCAATGTTTTGGCACGGGTTGACAGCACGGTATAAATTCCTCCGACTTTGTTGCAGACTTCCCACGAAGCCTCAAAAATGTAGTCAGGAGCAAATAGTTTCTTCGGCATTACCTTTATAAATCTATGAATACAAACATTTTACCTTAAAACGTGCGCAAAGTTACGAAGAATTTTTCACGTAGCAAAATAAATGGATAAAAAGTGGATATTCTCTGCAGCGCACGAACCCGTTGTCTGCGGAACAAAAAAGTTCCTCCGCAGAGGAAAATCTTGTGCTCTGCGGAGGAATAAAAAGTATGTCGAAAAGGTATTCGTCCGAATTACCAACGGAAACCAAGTGTGGCAAGCAACTGGCTGCGGTCGTTGTTCACAGATGTCGGTTTCAATGTATAGATGGCACCATTTTCATCTGTATATTGGTCGTGGAATGCGTAGAAATCGCCCTTCTGCGTCTGGTACTGATAAGCAAGGTCGAAGTAACCGCCGTTGAAACGGAAGCCCACACCCACCGTGAAACGATTGATGCCTTTCCAATTGGTGTAGTCGGTTTCGGTGAACGGGCTGTCGAATGCAATCACCCGATAGGCGTCGTTCTTGAACGGAGACGACACGTAGTTGTAACCGGCACGTATGGCCACACTGGGGTCGGGTTTCCATTCAGCACCAATTTTGAACGTATGCACACCTTTCAGCGCATCCTTCGTATAGTCGTTGATGGCGCGGAAATAATCGCGGTTTGCCCAGTCGCGTGCCTCGTACTTCGCTGTGCTGTAGTCGCTATATTCATATTCAGCACCAATGGCAAAGGTGCGTCCGACCGTATGTCCCAAACTGAGGGCAAATTTCCACGGCGTACGATAATCGTATTCGAAGGGGTCTGTCGACTCGGGGTCGGCAGTACGTTCACCCTCGAAAAATGCATCCACACCATTTACATCCTCCATCCGATACCATGTCGGCGTATGGATGGCAACGCCAAATCGGAACGGAGAATTTTCGACGGGACGACAGATGAAACCGAATTTGAGGTCGTAGCCTTCGCCATTCGTGTCATACCAGTTGTTGAACGTGTATTCTAAGCCATCAACTCCACGTTCCCAATAAGACGATTCGCGATGATAGTTCACATCGTAGACGCCCATCGTAACACCATAATAAAAGCGATTGCTGACATTGAACGAGAAGTTTACATCGGCTTGCGAGGTGCTGCCATACGT
>JAFLUS010000009.1:5545-16495 GCA_022508685.1 Prevotellaceae bacterium
CCATTCAAGTTCTGCACATTCGTATTCATGTTACCGAAATGGTTGCGACGTTTCACGTAGTTCACACCGACATTGATGTACTGCAGACCTTTGTCGCTGCGATTGAACTGGTCGAGGGCAAAGACGACACCGGCATGGTCGAGCGAAGCACGGCTGCCGTCGTGTCCCAGTTGTCCTTTCTCGTCGGTAAACATTCCGCTCAGTCCGAAGTTGGCTTCGCTGCGTACCATCAAGCCCGTTCCGGCAGGATTGGTACCCATCGTCGAAATGTCGCCACCGAGCGCACCAAGTGCACCACCCATACCGACAAAGCGTGCTGTTCCGTTCAAGTCACTGCCTGCAAAGTTTGCAGCATCATACGTGTCCTGCGCCATCACCGACGTTCCGAAGAGTGAGGCTGCCAATATCATATACAGTTTGTTCATAACACACATTATTTTGGTAAACATTTCGTTGATACTTCACATTATCGGCGTCCGCCACGGCTTCCTCCGCCACCACTAAATCCTCCTCCACGACTACCGCCACTGAAGCCACCACCACGACTGCTGCCGCCACCGCTACTGATGGTGCTGCGATTGCCGCTGCTTATCGTTTGTGTGGAGCGCGATGGCGTATAGGTATTGTTGGCTGCTTGGCTCGTGGTGCGCGAACTGCTTGGACGCACGTTGGTCGTGTTGCGATTACCTTCCGTACGCGACTGCGAATAGGTAGACGTGCTGCGCGAACGTGTATATTCGGAATAACTGCCGGCATTGGTGCGTACACCCGTCTGTGCGGCTGCCGTTCCTGCCGTGCGTCCCGACGTGTTGCGTCCGCCACGAACGGCTGTCTGCGTACCACGTCCGCCCAACGTGCCGGTCTGTGTGCCAAATGTGCCGCGACCGGTGCTTGCGCTGCCGCCGTTAGCCAATCCACTGGTGCGGATGCGAGTGCCCGAACCATATCGGTTGTTGGCAAATGTGCCGCGATTGAAACCTCTGCCAGCCCATCCGCCCGGAGCACCAAAGCCTCCGTGGTGGTGATGCCATCCGGGTCCCCATCCCCAATACGTCCACGCATAGGGATGATGCCATCCCCAAATGGGGCCGTACCATGCACTCCAAGGCCCCCAACTCCAACCATAGCCCCAGCCATAGTGCCAGAAGAAGGGGTCGTAATAGAAGGGGTCGTACAGATAGTCGTACACACCATAGTCATAGACAAGGTCCCAATAGTAGGGGCTGCTCAATGCAATGGCACGCGGACTGCGGAAACGCAAGATGCGACGGCTGTAATAATAGTCTTCGTCGGGATAGCGTTCGCTGTCCTTATCTACATATTCCACCGTGGCTGCCAACGAATCTTCGGCGTAGCCGCCGCCCGTCTGATAAGCACCGGTGTAGCCGTCGTAACGGCGATTGTATTCATCTTCGTCACGACTATTCGTGTTGTAAACTTCCAACGCGGGACGTTGTCCGGTCTGTCCCGTTACTTGCGTTACAGGGCGCGTATTGGATGCAGAAGCCGATGTGTCCGCCTTTTTCTTGGGGACAAAATACATGCCGTCATCGTCTTGCGCCATCATGGAGATGGGAAGCGCCAATACTGCCGTGATGAACATCCATTTTTTCATATTACCTTATGTTTTAAGTGGGTTGAACATTATTGTACTATTTTACATGTGCAAAATTACACTGAATTCACCAAGGAAATCATGGGAAACCCCTAAACCGACATAGGAAATCCCCTACAAGCAACGGATGACAGCGCATGCTCGCATCAGACGTTTGATTTCTTCTCACGCGCGTGCGCGTATTATATAATGTATATTAGGCATTCCGTACAGACATTTGCCGAAGCGTCGTTTTTCGTACATCGCACTCTACGACTTTGCAGACCGCACTCTACGGCTTCGTAGACCGCACTCTGACACTTTGTACATCGCACTCCACAAACTTGTGCATCGCACTCTATCGCCCTTGCGACAGGATGCGCCATGCCGACGGATAGAGGTTGTTGGCGCGATTGCCAAGGTTCTTGACAAAACCGAGCGGTGTGCCACAGAACGTCAGCAACACGTAACCACGTGGCACATCGGGAGGCAGCACCATACCTTCGGTACGCAAATAGGCAATGGCTTGCGTGGCATCGACTTCATATTCGGGAAACGCACCACGCCGATAGCACGTGCTCACGGCAAGGCTGTGTGCCGGTTGCAGGCTAAATCCCTTGTGTGCATTACCCTTCAATTCAGCCACTTCCACGCCTTCGCGGATGATGTGGAGATGCGCTTTCAGCAGCGGAAGCACATCGACATGCCGTTTCGAAAATGCGCAGACCATACTCCCTGTTTCATCAGACAGAAGTTCAGCTTGTTCCGTATCGACCCACGCTGCTGCTTCATTAAGCAGGCGCGACGAAGGAGCAGGCTTGCTGCGTCGGCGCGATGGCTTCTGCACATTGATAGTCCGCACGTCGGCATCGTCCGTTTTCCGTATGACAGCCATGAACAAACCCTCTCCCTGCGTGCGGTGAGGCATAAAGCGGTAGCAGGGAATGGAGAGCGACGCATCAAGACAACCACTAATCCCCCACTCCGCGTCCACACTGACCGCTATGGGTTCTCCACCGAGGTGGTTGGCAATCCAATCGACGTTCTGCTCATTTTCCTCCGCATTGAACGTGCAAGTGCTATACACCAGCCAACCGCCCGGACGCAGGCATTGCCACGCATTGGCAAGGATGTCGCGCTGACGCATCTGACACATCTGCACGTTGTCACGACTCCATTCTTCGATGGCACCGGCATCCTTGCGGAACATGCCTTCGCCCGAACACGGAGCATCGCATACCACTATGTCGAAAAACGTGCCCAAACGCGTGAAGGCTGCAGAATCATCGTTGCTGACGACCACGTCGCAACGTCCCCATTTACTGACATTTTCTTTCAAAATCTGCGCCCGCGACTTCACAATCTCGTTGGCAACGACCAACGAACCGCACGGCAAGGCATCGGCAGCCAAAGTGGTCTTTCCTCCCGGAGCAGCACAAAGGTCGAGCAAGCGAACAGGCTGCCCGTCGGATGTGAGTTGGCGCAACACGTGCCAGAGAAACATCGACGAAGCCTCCTGCACATAGTACATTCCGGCGTGGAACAAAGGGTCGAACGTAAACGAAGGGCGTTCGCTCAAATAGTAACCTTGTGAACACCACGGCACTTGTCGGTCGATGGGCAATGTGCCGACCGCCTGTGTCTTCGATACATTCAGCCGGACAGACACGGGCGATGCCGTGTGCAACGCATCGCACAACCGCGTACATTCGTCTTCGCCAAGCAGACGTTGCATCTGCACCATAAAATCAGCGGGTAGCATCATAAAGCATCGTGAATTTGCATCAAAATTACAAAAAAACTCCGTATGCCTCCCTACGCGATGCATAGAAATTGTAAAAAAACTTGCTTTTTCAGATGCTTTCGCCTCACGGATTCATTTTTTTGTCGTAACTTTGCAAACAAATTTTCATAGAGAAGGCAGAATATGGAAACGAATGTTTTAGACCAACTCGACCAAAAAATCATCAAAATTATTTCTAACAATGCTCGCGTGCCTTTCCTTGAAGTGGCTCGTGAATGCAACGTATCCGGAGCCGCTATCCACCAACGCGTACAAAAACTGACGAAGCAAGGCGTAATTCGTGGCACGCAATTCGTGTTCGACCCCGAAAAGATGGGTTATGAAACCTGCGCATTCATCGGTCTCTATCTGAAAGACCCGGGTACGTTCGACAATGTCGTTGCAGAACTGGAAAAGATACCCGAAGTGGTGGAATGTCACTACACGACAGGTGGTTACGACTTATTCATCAAAATCTACGCGCGTAACAACCACCACTTGCTCACCATCATCCACGACCGCCTGCAACCATTAGGTTTGAGCCGTTCTGAAACCATCATCTCGTTCAACGAAGCCATTAAGCGCTCAACACCTATCGAAGATTAAAGATACATTCATACATTAAAACAGGAACATATTCTATGGAATGGTTCGTCAATCTTTTGACAAACAGCAGTTCGGTAGCACATATCGTATTGCTCTATGCGTCAGTGATTTCGTTAGGCGTCCTGCTTGGCAAGATTAAAATCGGAGGTATCTCCTTGGGCGTTACCTTCGTCCTCTTTGTGGGTATCCTCATCGGACATTTGCTGCAACTGGCACAAGTGGACGAAAGCATGAACGTGAGCGTCATCAACTTCGTGCAAGATTTCGGTCTTATCCTCTTTGTGTACTCCATCGGTTTGCAGGTGGGGCCCTCGTTCTTCACGTCGCTCAAGGGTAACGGCATCAAACTGAATATGGCTGCAGCAATGGTGATTGCGCTCAATATCGCCGTGATGCTGGTATGCTACTATAGTTTTATGGATACGTCCGACCCGAACAGCCTGCCTATGATGGTAGGCGTGCTGTGCGGAGCCGTTACCAACACCCCGGGACTTGGTGCTGCCAACGCTGCACTCGACCAAATCGGTGCAGAGCATTTTGGTGGCAACATTCCTGTCATTGCCAATGGTTATGCTTGCGCCTACCCGTTGGGCGTCATCGGCATCATAGGCAGCATTATCCTCATCCGCTACATCTTCAAGGTAAACTTCAAGCAAGAAGAGAAGAATTTTCAGGAACACAATGGTAATCAAGCGGCTATGAAACCGCACTTGATGCACCTCGAAGTCGTGAACCCATCAATGAACGGCAAGACCATCCTGCAAGTTCATGACTATCTCGGACGCGATTTTGTGTGTTCACGCCTCCTCCACGAAGGACACGTTGTGCTTCCCAACAGGGACACGGTGCTCAACATCGGCGACATTATGTTCATCGTGTGTGCCGAAGACGACAGCGAAGCCATTACGGCGTTCATTGGTAAGGAAGTCAAGATTGAATGGGACAAGCAAGACGTGCCGATGGTGTCGAAGCGATTGCTTGTGACGAAGGACAAAGTCAATGGCAAGACGCTCGGTTCGCTCCATTCATCCAGCATGTTCGGCGTGAACGTGACACGCCTCTACCGCTCTGGTATCGAATTGTTCGCTTCTCCCAATGTCACTCTGCAGGTGGGCGACCGCTTGATGGTGGTCGGTCCGCAAGATGCCGTAGACCGCTTCGAAAACAAAATCGGCAACAACGCCAACCGATTGGAAAAGCCCAACTTGTTGAGCATCTTCTTCGGTATTCTCGTCGGTGTCATCTTCGGAAGTATGGAATTCAATGTCGGCATGTCGATGCCCGTGAAACTCGGATTGGCTGGCGGCCCGCTGATTATTGCCATCTTCGTCGGTCGTTTCGGCTACAAACTGAAATTGGTGGCATACACCACGAACTCCGCATCACTGATGATACGCGACATCGGTTTGGTATTGTTCTTGGCAAGTGTCGGCATCAAGGCTGGCGGCAACTTCGTCGAGACGGTGATGAATGGCGGTTTGCAGTATGTGCTCTATGGTTTCCTCATCACCATCATTCCATTGATTGTCGTCGGTATCATTGCACGGATGTACTACAAGCAAAACTATTTCCTCATTATGGGTATGCTTGCCGGCGCCACTACCGACCCACCCGCATTGGCATATTCTACCGCTACGGCAAACAATGACATTCCGTCGGTGGGCTATTCTACCGTCTATCCTTTATCGATGTTCCTCCGCATCATCTCGGCACAGGTGCTGATACTCTTGATGTGTTCGTAAAACAATGGCGGAACTACTTCAATGGATTCAAGCAGGACAGGCACCTTGGTGGGTGGCTGTCCTTTTGGGATTGCTGGTGGCGGTCAATCCGTGCCAGTTAGCCATCTGCATGTCGGCATTGACGTTCCTGTCGAGGCGTCGTCCTCATGTCCGCAGCGGTTGGCTATTTGCTATCGGGCGAATGTTGACGTACGTGGTAGTAGGCATTGTGGCACATATCGCCATGCGGCAAACGGCACATTGGCTGACTCCCGACGACATCTCCCATTCACGCGCCCTGCAGATGGTAGAGGCCGCCGTTCCCTATGCGCTGTTTGCATTCGGTGGTTTCTTTATCTTCCGTGCCTTGTTCCGCCATCATCACGACGAATCTTGCCATAACGGCACCGAAGTCATTCATCAAGGCATTTCGGGTGGTCCTTTCCTCTTGGGCATGTTGCTCGCCCTGTTGTTTTGCCCCGAAAGCGCAGTGCTCTATTTTGGCGTATTCATCCCAATGACCCTCCAGTCGACATATGGCATCTTCCTCATCATCGTGTTCTCATCCTTCGCTGTAATTCCTGCCATTCTCTTCACTCATCTCTTGTCTGCAACACGCACGAAAATGCAGCATTGGGAGCACCGAATGGAACATATTCAGCAATGGCTGAATGCACTGACAGGCGTGATTTTTATCGTTTTTGGCGTTTATCTATTACTTTAAGTGGGAAATTTGACCACAAACGACAAGCATCTGACCTATACACATTTATAAAGATTACATCATTTATTACTTTCGTTCAAAGTCAATTTTCTTGCAGCGTGCGCTGTTTTTTTAATTCCTTTATGGTTTGATTTCCAATTAAAATCCGTACCTTTGTCACGTGATTAGTTTAGCGCGACATATAGAAATACTGCTTTTAGAGCACGATTGTGTAATCATTCCGGGGTTTGGTGGCTTCCTGACCAACTATGAGGAAGCCGTCGTTCCGTATGAGCACACTGCACAATTGATGCCGCCATTGCGTCACCTCTATTTCAATCAAGCACTGCAGAGCAACGATGGCTTGCTCGTTCAGTCGTATATGCAAGCCTACGATGCAGCATATCCCGAAGCCAACAAGCAAATGCAGATGGATATTGCCGACATGGACTCGCAACTGAAAATCCGTGGTTCCTATGTGCTTGACCACATTGGCAGATTTTCCATCGACCTTCACCACCACATTTCGTTCGAACCGGCAAGTCTGACATTGCTCACTCCGCAATTCTATGCGTTGCCGATTTTGCCTATGTTGTCGGTAGAACAGGCTGAGAAAGAACGCGAACTGCAGCAAGCATTGGCGCAAACGACAGTTCTGCCGATTGTCAAGGCCGAACAAGACAGCAAGCATCAGAAGACTGCCAATCAAGCCGACGGCGAGGCAAGTGCACCACTCCATCGTCGTTGGATTGACATTGCCATCTCTGCCGCTGCAGCCGTCGTCGTTTTCTTTGCATTCTCCTACTCTGCCCTGCATCAGCCGACGCAGAACGAACCGGTCGTCGTTTCGGCTGCATCCATCCAAGCACCCACTGTGCAGACTGGCGGTAAGGCATCGACCAATGCCAAACCGAAAACCGACGATGCAACTGCCGCAGCAGCACAAGAGCAAGAAGCCGAACCAACGACAACGGATGCAGACTCTGACAACGCGACGATTACCCCAGCAGAACAGACATCAGCATACGCTATCGTCTTGGCATCCGGTGTTCAGCAGAAACTGGCTGACGATTACATTCAGAAGATGAAGAAGAATGGTTTTGGCGAAGCACGTTTCTACAAAGACACCACAATGAACCGCGTGGTGTATGGCACTTATGCAGATTACGACACCGCCCACAGCGCATTGGTCGAATTGCGGAAGCAAAGCGACGAATTTACCCGTGCTTGGGTGATGGAAATCCACTAAACATTTTTGGCTTTATGAAGCGAGTGAAGTGTCCGAAGTGTGACAATTACATCGTCTTTGACGAAACACAATACACTGACGGTCAGTCATTGGTGTTCCAGTGTGGGCACTGCAAGAAAGAGTTTTCCATTCGTATCGGAAAGTCGCGGCTGACCGGCATTCATCAGGAACGCTATCTGAACGAACGCTCTTACGATGCCGATTGCGGCAGCATCGTCGTCATTGAGAACAAATTCGCCTTCAAGCAGGTCATTCCGCTCGAAATGGGCGACAATTTGATTGGGCGCTATCTGAAAGGAACTGAAATCAACAAACCGATTGTCACCCGCGACCCCAGCGTCGACACCTTCCACTGCGCCATTCAAGTGTCGCGCGACAAACGAGGAAATTTGCGCTACGTCTTGCGAGATGCACCGAGCAATACCGGCACGTTTCTGAATATGGAGATTTTGCGCGACAACGACAGGGTCGTCCTCTCCGAAGGCGACATCATTACGATTGGCGCAACAACACTGATATTGCGCACCGCGACTCCCGCATCTTAACAGCAAATACGTATGATATACAAAAAATCGGTCGGAACATTGCGTTTCCGACCGATTTCATTTCGGAGGGTGGATAGTCGGACTCGAACCGACGACATTCAGAACCACAATCTGACGCTCTAACCGACTGAACTATATCCACCATGTATAGAGTTTCCAAACATCTTGACCACCATCTGCTGACGGCGTTTCTTCGGACGCTCTATGCTTCGTTTCCGAAAGCGAGTGCAAAGGTACGTATTTATTTTTAACCTACAAACTTTTTCGAGAAAAATTGTCGGTGAAGGCGGAAAAACCTTCATTCGGAACGGGACTTCCGAGCATCAAAGCGTGTAAGAAGCATTGACAAGCACGGAGGATGCCGTGGCGTGGTATTTACCATACCCGATGCCCACTTTGAACTTCTTGACCGTCAATCCCGCACCCAACGAAAATCCAGCCCAATGGCTTGAATCCAGCACTTTCATTTCATACGCACGGCGCCAGTTGTATCCCAATGCCACCCACGTCTGTGCCGACGGAAATACATCTACGCCGATGCTGGCATGATTGAAGAAACGCCGACTGGCATTCGGTTTCTTTCCGGGCAGATTGTAATAGTCGCTGTTCCAGTGCGTGAGGTCCTGCATCGTGAACGACAGGCGAATTGGTGCATTTGCCAAATCTTTGCTGATGCCCATGACGAGGTTGAATGGTATCTTTTGCGCCTTTTCATAGAGGGCATCCACCTGTCCGCCGACGTTCTGTGCCACGACACCGAAAGCAAAACCGTGTTCTTCGTCATAGTAATGCATGCCGAGGTCAACTGCCAATCCCGTCGACTTGAATTCGCCATAATTCGACATCAGCACCTTGCCTTGCACGCCACCGCTCCACATATCCGTCAGCAAATACGTGTAACCGCCTTGCAGCGCAATGTCCGACGCGCTGAATTCGCCTATCTGTTCAAAGTTTTCGGTCGTTTCCTTCATCTTTCCGTAATTCAGCACCTGTCCGGCAACAGCCCACGTACCACGTTCGCCGACCTGTCTGACAAACGATGCCGACAACTTCGACGACGAACTCATGTAGGAGAGATAATTGAAACTGAGCGTCTTGTCCGATACATTTGCCAACAGCGCAGGATTGGTGAACAGCAGCGTCGCATCGTCCTCGACGACGGACACATTGTTGCCACCCAATGCGGCAGAATGGGCAGAAATGGGGACATTCAGAAATTCGTATGCAGTCGTTCCCGTTTGCGCCGAAGCACATCCGCCGCCGTCCGTTTCCGCGAGGAAAGGCCACAGACAGGCGTGGAACGCCAATAGGAGTACAGATATTCTCTTCGTCATCATGCAAGTGTAGTCAATGCCGCTCCGTCCGTTCAGGTAGCAGCGTTCTTCAGTTTATTGTAATAGGTATCCAGCAACTTCTTGGCTGCCACAAACGAGGTGATATGTCCGTCGAGCACTTCGCGTTCCATACTGCCGATTTGCTGCCGAATGTCGGTATCGTTGTAAAAACCACTCTTCAACTGCTCGTTGATGCTCTCGTGCATCCAGTATTTCGACTGCTCATTGCGGCGATGTTGGAAGTAGCCGTTCTTCTTCACGTGGTCGATATGGCGGAAAATCATCGCCAGCACCTCGTCGATGCCGATGTCGTAGAACCCCGAATAGCACTTGACTTCGGGTATCAGCCCACTGTCAGGCATCGGAAAGAGATGGAGCGCATTGCGGAACTGCGTGGCAGCCAAGTTTGCCCTGTCCACGTTGTCGCCGTCAGCCTTGTTGATGACGATGCCGTCGGCAATCTCCATAATTCCGCGTTTGATGCCCTGCAACTCGTCGCCCGTTCCTGCCAACTGAATGAGCAGAAAGAAGTCCACCATGGAGTGGCAAGCCGTTTCGCTCTGCCCCACCCCGACGGTTTCCACAAAGATGTTGTTGTAACCGGCAGCCTCGCAGAGGATAATCGTTTCACGCGTCTTGCGTGCCACGCCACCCAGACTGCCCGCCGTGGGCGAAGGACGGATAAAGGATTTCGGATGAACGGACAACTTCTCCATACGGGTCTTGTCGCCCAAGATGCTGCCCTTCGTCTTTTCGCTGCTGGGGTCGATGGCCAACACCGCCAATTTTCCGCCATAGTTGTCAAGCAGATGCACGCCGAAAGCATCGATGCTGGTGCTTTTTCCCGCTCCGGGCACACCGCTGATGCCCACGCGCACCGAATTGCCGGAATAAGGCAGGCACTTCTCAATCACTTCCTGTGCCACGATTTGATGTTCGGGCAGCGTACTTTCCACCAGCGTAACGGCTTGGCTCAAACGAGTGACGTCGCCACGCAGAATGCCCTCAACGTACTCCTGTACCGAGAACAGCACCTGCCGCTTCTTGCGCATCCGCGCCAAGTAAGGATTGATGGTCGACGGCTGTTCCACGCCTGCATTCACTTGCAGTCCGGCGTATTCTGCATTGTTTTCAGGATGTTCCACTGTTTTCGATTGATATGTATATATACTTTATAAGTAACGCAATCCGTCCCTGTTTAGTATATCAGCACTACACTCTCTGCGATTGCAGCGGTAAAGTTAAGCATTTTTGTCATATTATCCTCAATGTTTTCGGTTCAATCCGCAAAATTACCCAAAAATGACGACCATCATAGCGAGCATCCAATTCATATGTTGTCATACCCTCAAAAAGCGCACGCACAACTCGTTTTCGGCGTGCGCATAAACGTGAACACGCTTATGCATACGCCT
>JAFLUS010000090.1 GCA_022508685.1 Prevotellaceae bacterium
TTTCCTACAAAAACGAGGCGGAATGTTCGGTATGTCAACAAAAAAAGTTAAATTTGCGAAGAAAACCCAAACACGCTGACAAACACCATGAATACACAGCATTTTTTTGCCGTCGACCTCGGTGCCACGAGTGGACGCACCATTCTGGGCAGCCTGACGGACGGACGGCTGCAGCAACGCGAACTGACGCGCTTTCCTAACCATATCATCACGACGAACGGACACTACCACTGGGACCTCCTCGCCTTGTATCGGGAAGTGATACAGGGACTGCGGGCGGTGGCTGCAGAGGGCATCGAACTATGCAGCATCGGTATCGACACGTGGGGCTGCGACGTGGCGTTGTTCGGACGCGACGGCGGTCTGCTGCGTTCGCCCTACTGCTATCGCGACCCGCACACGGAGGGGGCGATGGACATTTTCTTCGAACGCATGGCGCGTGAACAGGTGTACGAAAAGACGGGCATACAATTTATGCCGTTCAACACGCTGTTCCAATTAGATACATTGCGACGCAACGGCGATTCAGCACTGCAAGCAGCCGAGCGCGTGCTGTTCATTCCCGACGCATTGTCGTATATGCTGACGGGCGAAGCCGTGTGCGAGTACACGGTGCTGTCAACAAGCCAGTTGCTCAATCCGCGCACACGGCGGATGGATGCCGAACTGCTCGCTGCCATCGGCATGGAGGAAAGCCAGTTCGGGCGCTACGTGCAACCGGGCGAAATGGTGGGTTGTCTGTCGGAAGAGGTGCAGAGGCTGACGGGACTGGGTGCAGTGCCCGTCGTGGCAGTTGCCGGTCACGACACGGCATCGGCTGTGGCTGCGGTGCCGGCTGCGAACGAGCGGTTTGCCTACCTCAGTTGCGGCACGTGGTCGCTGCTCGGCATCGAGACGTCGGAAGCGATTATCAACGAACGAAGTCGTGCATACAACTTTACCAACGAGGGCGGCATCGAAGGAACGACACGTTTCCTGAAAAACATCTGCGGCATGTGGCTCTTGGAACAATGCCGCAAGGAATGGGGCGAGAGCGTGCCGCAGGATGTCAACCAAATCAACCTCGACGCCATGCAAGCCACGCCGTTCCAATCGTTCATCAATCCCGACGACGCACGATTTGCCAACCCCGCATCGATGCCGGATGCCATTCGACAATATTGCCGCGAAACAGGGCAGCACGTGCCGACGGACTACCGCGAAATGGCACGCTGCATTTTCGAAAGTCTCGCCATGCGCTATCGGCAGGTGCTGGGTTATCTGCGCGAATTGGCACCATTCGCCATCGAACGTCTGCACGTGATTGGTGGCGGCAGTCGCAATGCACACCTGATGCAGTTCACTGCCGACAGCACGGGATTGCCCGTCGTCACAGGGCCTGTGGAGGGTACGGCACTCGGCAACATCCTGCTGCAGGCAAAGGCTGCGGGCGTGGTGGACGACCGATTTGCCATGCGCAACATCGTGGCGCAATCCGTGGAACTCCGCACCTACGTGCCGACATCGACGGAGGCATGGGACGACGCCTACGAAACCTATCTCGCAAAAACGAAATCAACAACATTCTAACTCATAAATCACACACTACGATGAAAGAATCAACCATTTTGAAGGCGTATGAACTTGCCAAGGAACGCTACGCCGCTATCGGTGTAGACACGGACAAGGCTATCGCTGATTTGGAAAAGCAACAGATTTCGCTCCATTGCTGGCAAACGGACGACGTGGTCGGCTTTGAACGCAACGAGGCATTGAGCGGTGGTATTCAGACGACGGGCAACTACCCGGGACGGGCTCGCAACATCGACGAGGTGCGTCGCGACATCGAATTTGTCAAGACACTCATCGCCGGCAACCACCGTCTGAATCTGCACGAAATATATGGCGATTTCGGCGGAAAGTTCGTCGACCGCAACGAGGTGGACGTCGAACATTTCCAAAGTTGGATAGACTGGGCACGCGCCAACAACATGAAACTCGACTTCAACTCCACGAGTTTTTCGCATCCGAAGAGTGGCGACCTCACGCTTTCCAATCCCGACAACGGCATCCGCACCTTCTGGATTGAGCACACGAAACGTTGCCGTCGCATTGCCGACGCTATGGGAAAGGCACAGGGCGACCCTTGCATCATGAACATCTGGGTGCACGACGGCAGCAAAGACCAAACGATGTATCGCAAGCGCTACCGCGAAATCCTTGCAGAGAGCCTCGACGACATTCTGTCTGAAGAACTGCCCTACATGAAGTCGTGCGTCGAAGCCAAACTGTTCGGCATCGGTCTCGAAAGTTACACGGTGGGCTCAATGGACTTCTACGAAGGCTATTGCGCTACGCGAAACGTCATCTACACCCTCGACACGGGACACTATGAGCAGACGGAGAATGTGGCAGACAAAGTGGCGTCGCTCCTGCTGTTCGTGCCCGAACTGATGCTCCACGTCAGCCGTCCCGTGCGTTGGGACAGCGACCACGTCACCATCATGAACGACCAGACACTGGACTTCTTCAAGGAACTCGTCCGTGCCGACGGCCTCGACCGCGCTCACGTGGGACTGGACTATTTCGACGCCAGCATCAACCGCATCGGTGCATACATCATCGGTACGAGAGCCACGCAGAAGTGCATCCTCTCGGCGCTGTTGGAACCGCTTGCCCTGCTGCGCAAATACGAAGACGGCGGACAAGGTTTCGAACGATTGGCATTGCTGGAAGAGGCGAAGTCGCTGCCGTTCGGTGCCGTGTTCGACTACTTCAACCTGAAGAACGGCGTACCTGTGGGCGAAGAGTACATCGCTGCCATTCAGCAGTACGAAAAGGACGTAACGGGCAAACGGATGTAAGGCTATGGGAAAACAACAAAGCAGTTTGAAGAGCACGTTGGCGGTGTCGCTGACGAACTATCTCGATGCCGGTGCCATCGTGGCAGGAGCCAGCGGACTGACCCTGTGGCAGAAGTATCTGGGACTGACCGAAGTGCATTTGGGTTGGCTCAACTTCATCAGCGCCAACTGCCTCGGTGCTGCCATCGGTGCCATCATCGGCGGATTTCTTGCCGACAAGTACGGACGCAAGTTCATCTATACCTACAACCTGCTCGTCTATATGACGGGCGTGCTCATCATCATGTGCGCCGTCAATTTCCCGATGCTGCTCGCCGGTTTCCTCGTGACGGGCGTGTCGGTGGGCATCGGTGTACCGGCGTCGTGGACGTATATTTCTGAAAATTCTGAAGTGAACAACCGCGGACGCAACATCTGCATTTCGCAGATGTCGTGGGGATTTGGCCCGATGATTACGCTGCTGCTCGGCATGCTCTTTGCCCCCGACGGCTACCTGTTCGGCTGGGTGGAAAGCATTGGCCACGCGATTGGCGGAGCAAACCTCACGGGCGATGCCGTCAACGTGTTCAGTTCGCGCATCGTGTTCTTCTCGCTCTTCGTCATCGCCTTTGTGGCATGGATGCTGCAACGCCAACTCGAAGAGAGCAGCGAATGGAAAGCCAGTCGCGAATCGGCAAAGGAACGGGGCGAAAACACGGGATTGCTCCATGCCTTCTCCGTGCTGTTCAGCAACCGGACTGCCGTCAAGACCGTCTGCTTCCTCGCCACCATCTACCTCACGTGGAACCTCGTCGCCTCCGTAATGGGCTTCTTCCAACCCCACATCTACGAAACGGCTGGCGGCGTGAGCAACGAGCAAGCCAACTGGATGAACTGCATCCAATGGGCTATCATCGTGTTCGTCACCTTCATCCTCTCCTACTTCATCGACAAAATCAGCCACAAGTTGGTCTACACCATCGGTCTGTTGGTTGCTATCAGCGCATGGCTCATCATCGTCACCATCGGCGTCGGCAGCCAGTCCGTCCTGTGGGCGTTTGCCGTGCTGTGGGGCGTGCAGAGCGGATTGTCCGTGCAGATATTCTATGCGCTATGGGGTTCCGAACTGTTCCCAGCCAAATTCCGTGCCGGTGCACAAGGTATGATGTTCTTCATCGTGCGCGGTCTGTCGGCAGTGTGGGGACTGACCTTCACCTACATCTATGGCGAGAACGGCGAGGGCTTCACCTTCGCAGCCTACTGCATGATTGTCCTCCTGCTCATTTCGCTCATCGTGGGCTTCATCGGTTGCCCCAACACACGCGGAAAGTCGCTCGCACAAATTACGAAAGAACGCTATGGCGACAACATGTAACCGCCATTCCCATTCATTATCCACAAACTTACCAACCATTATGAACAGCATATTAGACACACGCCCCGCCCTCCGTGCCGAGATTGACAGCGTAGCCGAAGTTGCCGGCTACCTGTGGCAGAAAGGATGGGCAGAGCGCAACGGCGGAAACATCACCGTCAACATCACAGAACACGTCGACGACGACTTGCGCCACATGCCGGCACTCACCGAGCCCATTGCTATCGGCACTACCCTGCCTCATCTTCGCGGTTGCTACTTTTACTGCAAGGGAACGGGCAAACGCATGCGCGACCTCGCTCGCCAGCCGATGCAGAACGGCAGCGTCATCCGCATTCTCGACGACTGCGCATCCTACGTCATCATTGCCGACGAACCCGTGATGCCCACGTCCGAACTGCCCTCCCACCTCTCCATGCACGACTACCTCATCGGCAGCGGTTCCACCTACAAGGCGAGCCTTCACACGCACCCCATCGAACTCGTTGCCATGAGCCACAACAAGGAGATGCTCCAAAAGGACGTGATGACGAAAATCCTGTGGTCAATGATTCCCGAAACCCTCGCCTTCGCTCCGCTCGGACTTGGCATCGTGCCCTACGAACTGCCCGGCAGCGTCCGTTTGGCAGAGGCGACGCTCGAACAAATCAAGGACTACGACGTCGTCATGTGGGAAAAGCACGGCGTCTGCGCCGTCGGTCGTGACATCATGGATGCCTTCGACCAAATCGACGTGCTCAACAAATCTGCCGTCATCTACATGTGTGCCAAATCCATGGGCTTCACTCCCGACGGCATGACGCCCGAAGCCATGCGCGAAGTACAGGAAGTATTCCAACTTCCCAAGCAACGCCCCTGCTAAATTTGCCACCATAACGGCAAAATAACGAAAAAGATGCGGAAAAGGTTGTATCGTTATAACCTTTTCCGCATCTTTTTCGTATCTTTGCAGCATCTTTCATTCATATTCACTCCGCATGAAGTATCTGAATCTTACCAAAGCATTGGCAGCATGGCACAGTTTGCAACCCTTGTCCGACAAAGACCGGGAGAGGCTCCGCCGTCGTTTCACCGTTGATTTCAACTACAACAGCAACCACCTCGAGGGCAACACGCTGACGTATGGGCAGACCGAAATCCTGTTGCTTTTCGGCAAGGTGATTGGTGAGGCCAATGTACGCGACGTGCAAGAAATGACAGCCAGCAACGTAGGGCTGCAGATGATGACCGAAGAGGCAGCCATGCGAAAAATGCCCTTGACGCAGAATTTTATCCGAACCTTGCACAAGACGCTCCTTCGCGACGACTACACGGTGTATCGCAATTTGCCGGGAGGCATACAGACGAGTTACATGATACACGCCGGACAATACAAGACACGCCCCAACAGTGTCATCACGCGCTATGGCGACCGCTTCGACTATGCGTCACCGGAGGAAACGCCCGGACTAATGGCAGACTTGGTAGACTGGTACAACGCAGCAGAGCAGGCAGGCAAACTTTCGCCGGTGGAATTGGCTGCGCTGTTCCACTATCGCTATATCCGCATCCACCCATTTGAAGACGGCAATGGTCGCATCGCCCGACTGATGATAAACTACATCCTTGCCCGCCACGACTATCCGATGATTGTGGTGCGTAGCCGCAAGAAGAGCGAGTATTTGGAAGCGTTGCATCAAGCCGACCTCGACGTCGGTCCCGTTCCTGCCGACGGTGCCCATGCCGACATAAAGCACATCCGTCCGTTCCTCAAATATTTTAACGAGTTAGTCGCCACGGAAGTCTACAACGACGTGCTGTTCTTGAGCGAGCGCAATGAAAATGTATGGTGGTACGACGGCGAACGGATTGCCTTCCGCACACCCAACTATACACGCATCCTCAACGCTATGCGCACCCACCCCACTCTGACGTTGGCAGACATGAAAGCCGCAACCGGCATCAGCATTACCGCCATCCAAAAATTGTTGGAACAACTGCTTGCCAAAAAGTACGTAGAACGCGGTGAAAAGGACGGCAGTTGGCGCGTATTCGTGACACAATAACAGCCTCAATTTGCCACCATAACGGCAAAATAACGAAAAAGATACGGAAAAGGTTGTATCGTTATAACCCTTTCCGCATCTTTTTTCTTGAAACTCACTTAATATTTTGGTTCGAAGCGACCTAATATCTTCATTCCGTCAATTGCTTCTTTATCTTCCATCGCATATGCAAACGCATTGACGAGTTTGTCGCCCGTACTTTCACCCTTCATACTGCTTATTTTACCTGCTAAGTTATTGACTCTAATCCATGCGGTTTGCTGTTCGGCAGTGTTTGGATTGAATTTACCTCTAATAAGAATATTGAAAATATCTTCCCACTCTGCATCGGTAAACAAGCCCGGTACTTTCACAAACTGAATGGTTTGGTTTTCATTGGTAAGGATAAAAGTAAACACATTACCCGCTTTATTATCTTTCTGCAAGGTGTATGTAAAGACTGTTTCTGCCAATGATGCCTCAAAAACCTGTCCTGTGCCGGAAACCACTTGAATAAAGCCATTGGCATACGCAAATTCCTTGATTTCTCTTTCGCGATGAAAAAGAGTATAAATTTTTTGAAACCAATGATTACAAAGAGGCGTATACTTTCTTGGTGTCAGCATATCGTATTCCCCATCCGTTTTCAAAAATGTTTCAAACTTTCGGGTTGGAGCACCTGCATTCATTCGAAGTAATAGCATATCCACTACAACAAGGAGCACTCCCATTACAAAAAAGAAAAGCCCAAACACTCCAAGAACAATCAGGATTACCCCACAAGGAGCCATCCATTTTTGGATAAAATTAACAAGACTTTCAGGCAATTTTGATGGAATCAATTTCTTTTCTACAATATGTTCTGTATTCATGTGGTATACATAAATTATGCCAACAGACACCACGGAATTGGCTGTAAAGAAATGTTGTTTATTTTGGCTTACAATACAAAAAAGGCGTAGGTGTCTGCATCTCTGTCCATCCCGGAATCTTGGGCCTTCGCATTGCCTCGCCACACAGGATAGACAACGCTCATCAGCCCACGCCAGCACGAACTATAATTAAGGTATATAGAAACGCACTCACGCAGACGTTCCGGTTGTCATCTGTCTGTTGTGGCTTTGAGTTTGCGAAGTTCAAGATTCACAACGACAGACGTTCGAAAACGTCTTTCTCATATATAAGACCGCCCGCTCAC
>JAFLUS010000091.1 GCA_022508685.1 Prevotellaceae bacterium
GACTATGGATTTTGACATTAATCGGTTTATTGAGGCGCAAGATGCTGACGGCTGTTATGACAAGGCGCTGAAAGAGTTGAAGTCGGGACGGATAGAGAACGAATGGATTTCGTTTCTTTTTCCCCGATTGGCGAACGTGCCCGGTTTGGGGCCGGACGACGGATATGCGTTCGGTTCGGTGTATGAGGCAGCCGTGTTCATGAGCGATACGACGCTTCGCGGCAGGCTGTACGACCTTTCGCGCGTATTGCAGTACCACACGGAGGTGAGCATCCACTGGGTGACGGAGTGTAAGGTGGATTCGGAACGGCTGCATTCTTCCATTACGTTGGCCAATCTGCTCGCTCCTTGCAGTGTGTGGATGGAGTTGCTGAATGGTTATTTCGACGGCGAACCGCATGCACCGACGCTGGAAGCGGTGGGCGGCGAAATAGAGGCGTACACGACGGAGTGGTGGTCGGAGTATGGGGCGCGATTTTTTGAACGGGCATATTTCGACTCGTTCTGTCACGAATCGCATAACCTGTCTGGCGAAGGACGATATGCCACGTTCATGGATATGGCGAAGCGCGGGCATTCGGTAACGTCGCTGGCCCGCAGGTATCTGTTCAATCATTGGGACTTTTTCGATTACTATCGCACGTCGGGTGTGGAATCGACGTTGCACTTTTCTGCGTGCAAATTGTGGCGGCATGCGTATGGGTGGCTGGAACGTCACGACGAAAGTTGGGCGTCGAAGTTCAGCGATGACTTTCCCTATTCTTCGTTGACGCGCGACAGGAATTCGACGTGGGAAACCGCTGCCGAGGAGTATGACAGACTGATTGCCTACATCCTGTCCGACCCTCACTTGGCAGATTTTGCCCTCTTCCGCATCAATGACTATTCGACGTTGCGTGCATCGTACTGATTAGGCAACAATCATCACATCATCAAACGCGACAAAACGAAAAGGAGCAACGCCGTCGGGATGACGGGTTGCTCCTTTTGCTGTGCAGATGCTGCCGAGGGGGCGCGTTACTTGCGGATGAACTTGATTTGGCAGATGTCGCCGTCAGCATTGCGGACGCGGGCAATATAGATGCCGTCGGGCAGGGTGGAGACATCGATGCGTCCCACTGACGAAACGGCGGTCTGCGCAGTCAGCACTTGTGCGCCCGCGGGGGTGTAGACGGTGGCAGAAACGGTGGTCGGGTCGTCGCTGCGGACAATCAGTGTGCCGTTGGTGTAGGCAAGGCTCATGCCGCCGTTCTGCGTGAGTTGGAAGTCGCGGATGCCGTCGGGTTCGGGTTCGACTTTCGGTTCGTCGAATGCTACGGCATAGGTGTTCAGGCGGTTGGATTTGCCGATAGTGGGCGACATCACGTAGAGTTGGCTGCCGCCGTCGGGGTAGAGACCGACGGACTGGTCGCCGTTGTGGATGATGTAGGAGAGGGTGTCGCACCACGATTCGTCGGCTGCCGTCAGCAGCACGTCGCCTCCTTCTGCGTCCAACTTGAAATCGACGTGGAGTTGCGACAGCGATTCCAGTTTGTCTGCCCAGATGACGAGGTAGCCATGCGGCGGAATGGTCGTGCTGTAGGTTTCTTCGACCAACGACGGCGGCAGGATTTGGAATTTCTGCGGTTTCTTCAGGTTGTCGCTGATGTACATGCCGGCAACGTCGATTTCGTGGTCGGTGGTGTTGTAGAGTTCAATCCAGTCGTTGCGCTTGAAATACTCGTTGACATAGACGGAGTTGGATGCGCTGATTTCGTTGATTTTGACCGGATGCGAGTCGGTCTGCGCCAGTTCTGCGGCAGTGAGCGGTTCGTAGACGGCGATGAGGTGCTGCGAGCCGTGCGACGGCATGGTGTAGGTCTCGTCGGTCGATACGATGCTGCCGGCTTCAGCCGCCTGCAGGTGGCGAAGTTCGGCGCTCCAATAGATGTCGGTGGAGTTGGCGGCGTTGTTGTGCACTTCGACGGCAATGACGTTGTCGCCCTTCTTGAAGAGGGATGTGGGCAATGCCGACGTGCCGCTGTCGGGGTTGTCGTGGGCGTAGGTCGAAGCGAAGGTGTTGAAGGTGATGTTGCCCGACGGCATGTTGTAGCGGGTGGCTTCAACGCCGTTGACATAGACGACGAAGCCGTCGTCGGCTGTCCAGTCCATCAGGAACTGGTCGGCAGCGGCAGGGGCTGCCGAGAGCGTGACGTTCTTGGTGAAATAGTAGGTGGGGTAGCGGTTGTTGACGTCGCCGCCGTAGTCGAGTGTCGTCTGATAGTTGCGTTCGGCATCGCGGTCGCTGTTGTAGTAACCGAGTGGGGCGTTGCCTTCTTGCCAACTGGTGTTGACCGACGACGTCCAGTCGATGCCGTCGAGCGAACCTTGGTCGTAGTAGTGCCACGGAGATTGGTGGGTGAACAAGGTGGTGGCGACTGCCGATGCGTTCATGTCGCGCCAACCGACGAACTTGTAGTGTGCCGGCGCGTTGGCACGCAGGGTGATGGGTGCAAACAGATAGCCGTCGAACTTGTTGGTCGGTACGGGCAAGTCGTTGATGAGGATGTTGGCTTCGTCGATGTTGGCTGACAGGCGTGCCTGCTGGCGTTCGATGTTGCCTTGGTGGAAGTACATGTCGTAGTCCTTCAGTCGCTGCGTCAGTGTGTTCTGGCGTGATGCCGTGAGTCCGTTGCGGACGGTGTTTGCCGAATTCGTCAGGCTGTTTTGCTGCCATTCCTTCGCCATGGCGTCGTAGACGCGGTTGTAGAGTTCGTCCACAATCTCGGCACAGCGCGTGGGCTCGAATACGGAACCGGCAACGATGCAGTAGGAGTCGACAAACTGCTTGCGGAAGGTGTCGTTTTGCAGCATGTTGAGGAAAATGGTGACGAGTTCGATTTCCTCATAGATGCGGTTGCCACCCACGAGCGTCTTGCCGGCGGCAATGGCGTCGGTCAGGTCGTGCAGCGTGTCGAAGGTGTAGTATTGTTTTCCGAAGAAATTGCTGAAGGGGTCGCTCGTGTTGAATGCGAAGTCGAGGTCGAAGCAGACGAAGCGGAAACGTCCGTTCTCTACACGCGGACGATATGCCTTCACGTTGTTCTGCGGGAAGTCGGTTCCGCCGAGATAGAGTTCGGTCGCCATGTAGTTGATGTACTCGTCGACGTCGACAATGTTGCGGATTTCTTCATACACGCCTTCATCGTAGGCTGACTTGGCGAGTTCGTACCACTGGAGGAACATTTCCTTGTCGCCGGCTTTCTGCACATATCCCGAGTCGGGACTCATCTCGAACTGGTCCATTTCGTCGGTGTCGATACCCCAGTTCGCCAAGGCAAAATGCTTGTTGTTGGGCTCGCGCATGTTGATGACGCCGATGTAACTGCCGTTGATGTAGTGGTGCACAGGCTGATAACTCTGTCCGTCCACGTCGATGCCCGAACGCTGGATGATTTCCTGAATGGAGGGGTCGATGAAACGTGCGTTGTTGTCGTTTCCGCCGTTGCGGATGTGCAGCACCTTGTGGCGCAGATAGGGTTTGCTGTCGAAGAACGGATAGTCGAGATACTTCTTGCCTTCGTACACTTTGTCGGCTTTAATCTTGAAGGAGTGGGGCGAGTAGGCGCGGCTCCATCCACCTGCCGACTTCACGCTGGCTTCCTGATTGAAGACGGATTGTCCGTCGATGAAGTATTCAAAGTTGGCGGGATGTTCCCAATCGGTGTTCCAGTTGCATGGCGAGGATTGTCCGTTGCCGACAATGCCGTTGCCGTTGCCGCGGACGAAAATGCCGTAGTCGTCGCCATACAGGTTGGCGCGGTCGGACACGATGGAAATCACCGGAAGCGTGAAGCCGTTGTCGAGGATGTAGGTGCGCGTCACGACGCTGCTTGCCAACTTGCCGGTTTGGAACAGGCGGAAGCGGTAGTTCGTGGTGTTGCTGATGTTGAAAATGCCGGTGCTGCTCGTCGAACCATTCGTCAGCGTGGGTGTCGAGCCGTCCGTCGTATAGCGGAGCGTTGCGCCCGAGGGGATGTTCACCACGATTTGCAACGTGCCGTAGAACACTTGGCCGTCCTTGTCGACGACGGGTGCATCGAGGCGTTCCGTGGAGAAGGTGCTGGTGGCGTTGGTGGCATTGGGCGTCGGGGCGTCCGTATATCCCCATGCGGAACCATTGTCCGTCTTGCGGGCATAGGAGGTGCGTGTAATGGCTACGGGATATTCCTGCTGTGCCACCAATTTGCCGTCGGAGTTCGAGATGTAAATGGTACCGCCATTTTCCGAATCCAACTTCATGTCCACTTGCCGTGGTGCATAGCGCGTCTTGTTGTCAAACCACAGGGTGAGGTAGCCGTGTGCGGGAATCATGCCGATGTCGACCGGCAGACGGCATTTCTTCAGGTTGGCTGGGTCGTCGCTGACGTAGAAGTTCGCCACCGATGCTGCCGTTCCCGTCGGATTGTAGAGTTCCACCCAACCGCCGTAGTTGAATGACGGGTCGATGAACATGTCTACGTTGGCAGACATGATTTCGTTGATGACGAGCGATGCCGACGTGGCATCCTGCTTGCTCACGGTCACGCGGCAAGTCGATTTGACGTTCGAACCATCGGTCGCTGCCACCGTGATAGTGGCTGCACCGACGGCTAATGCCTGCAAGTTGCCGTTCGCATCGACGGATACGACTGAGGCGTTCGATGACGACCATTCCACTTGCTGATACGTGGCGTTCGACGGGAGAACCGTGGCTTGCAACTGCGCCGTTTCGCCCAATACGAGGCTGAGGTTGGTGCTGCTCAGTTGGATAGACGATACTTGCACCAATCGTCCGTAGTATTCGAGTTTGAAGTTGTCGAAGATGCACCAGTTTCCACCGATGTAGTCATAGTTGCATACACCGAGTTTCAGCGTTCCGTCCGTCACGCTGAACTCCATTGAATTCTGATACAGACCTTGCTTGAAGCAATAATCGGCAGCCTCCATGTTGTCGGGGTAGTACTCGGTGGTGCCTCCGCCCCAGCCACCCCAACCGCCGGTGGAGTAGGTCTGATAGTTGCCGTATCCGCGCGATTCCAGATAGTCGCTGTACAGGCTCTTCATGGGCTGCTGCGTGTCGTTGGCATAGATGACGGCGGTGACGGTGTGGTTTCCGTTGCGGTAGTTGTCGCGTTCGTTGTTGCTGTAATTTCCGTTGCGGTAGTAGCCGTTGAGCGAAAGGCGATACGTGCCGTTGGGCAGTGAATTCACCACTTGATAGAAGTTGAACGTGCCGTTCCAGAATTCTTGGCAACCATAACTGGTGTTCGTGCTCGAGGAATTGGCCTCCATCGTCCAACCCGCCTTGGAATCGTTGTCGAAGTTGGGATTTTGCAAGTATGCGCTTGTAACGTCCAACCACTGTTCGCCCGTCTGTGCCGACAAGTGGGTGGTGCATACGGAGATGCAGAGGAGGACAATACTCGAAATCAGTTTCTTTTTCATTCTTTATAGCGTTGTTTAGTTAGTTCGTCTTTATTTTGTGTAGGTCAAATTGCGTCAGTGCACCACAAACTTGCGTTGTCCGACGATGTAGATGCCGGCCGGCAATTGGAGTCCGTCGATGCGTCCGTCTGCAATGCGGGCAGTTCCCATGCGGGTTCCGTTCACATGATATACGACGGCGGGAGTGTCAGCCGACGGCGTTGAGGCAATGGCGTCGTCTTGCGGTTCGATGCCGCGTGGGCAATAGTCCAGTTCGATGGTGCCGTCGGGATGCTCCACGATGTTGCGCAGCGGTTGGTTCATTTCGCCCGGCGTGTTGCCTGTGGTGGTGTAGACGGGTTCGCGTTCGCTCTCCAGTGCGTGCACTTCCTGTACGCCGGGGAACGGGTCGCCTGCCGTCGACATCAGGAAATCGTAATACTCTGCATTGGAAGTAACATACATGTAAGAGTCCAACGTGCCGTCGGCGGGAAGAATGGTGCAGAGTTGGTGCTCCTCGTCGGTGTTGACGCTGTTGCTTGTCCATCGTCCCTGTATGTAGTCGATGTGCGTGATGAGCAAGCCGTGGTTGCGCTGATAGCCGTCGGGGAGGGTAGCGGGCGAACGTCCGATGTACGTGTCCCACTGCTTGTTCTGCCGGTTTTCAATCACGTAGTATTCGTTTTCGTTCTCCGGATTGACGATTTTGTACCCTGTGCCGCCTGCGTGCAAGGGTTCGAGCACGAGGTGCTGAGGCGTGTTGATGTCGAGCGTGACGAGCGGTTGCCAGCCCATGAAATCCTTTTCGTATGCGCTGTAGCCGCAAGGTACGGCACCATTAGCGCAATAGTTGCCCGAGTCCATGACGTCCCAGTAGTCCATGCCGTAGGCAACGTAGTAAGTGTCGTAGAGGTCGGGCAGACCCATTGCGTGGCTGAGTTCGTGCACAAACACGCCGATGCCGTCGGTCGAGCCGTGGTAGGTTTCGTTGCAACAAGCGTATGCACCATATCTTACACCATTGTACGAACCGCCCGACGGACGTTCGTGCGGCCAAATGTAGTCGGCTGTTTCAGGTTGTGCCGTCTGGCTGTAACTGTTCTCACCCTCGCCGGCATAGATGAAGAATGCCATGTCGACGTCGCCGTCGCCGTCGTTGTCAAACTGCGTCCAGTCTACACCCAATGCCTGTGCCTTCGAAATGGCTTCCTGATAGAACGCCGAAATGTTCTTGTCGTGGGCAACGATGTTTCCCGCCGAGTTGTAGGTGTCCTCGCCGTAATATTTGTAACTCTTGTCGAGCGTGACGGGGCCGATGATGACGAACTCGGGCGTAAATAGTCCGTTGCTCTGGTCGCGGAAGTACTCCATGATAGCGCCACCGCTGCCGGCAGCCGTGTAGTGTCCGCCGTCGCCACGTCCGTTGGCATAGAGGTGGTAGAAGGCATTGACTGCTGCCATGTCGTCGTCGGTCGTACATTCCGCACCGGCAGCCAGTCCGCTGGTGAAGCGGAGGTCGGCGAACTGCACGAGAATGAGCGGAATGCGCGGGCTACCCGTTGACGTGAGCGGAGCCGTACTGAGCAATCCCACACGGCGTTGCGTCGTTGGTTCGGCCTCGTCTGCATGGTGCCCGACGACGGGCAATGCTTGGTAAGCACCGCGATAGCGCGGTTTCACCGTTGCGTGAGCGCATACGCACAGGGTAAGAATTGAAAAGAGTGTATAAATCTGTTTCATCATAACAATCTACGGTTAAATCAGCACGTAATATTGCAATTTCGTGGCAAAATTACGTTTCTTTTTCGATTTTTGCAATTTTATGGTGAAGAAAAGGCCAAATTTCCTTCTTTTCCAACATTTGCGTTGCCGACAGAACAACTTTTCGTCGCCTC
>JAFLUS010000092.1 GCA_022508685.1 Prevotellaceae bacterium
CAGAGCAAAACGAAAAAAATACTTTTTTCAGTTTTCTTCTGCCGAGCGACAGAAATACAAAATGTAAAATATTGAAAATCAAACATTTCATCAGTGCTTTTCGGCGTATGCATAAACGATTTTCGGCGTGCGCATAAACGTGTTTAGTTTTATGCATAAACGTATAGAGGCGTATGCGCACGCCTGAAAACGTTTATGCGCATGCCGAAAATCCCCTCTGCGGCGCACGTCCGGCTGACTGACCATCGCAACGTCAATGTACAACCTCCAACCATGTACAAAGAAGATGTTCCCGTCTGACAAGATTCAGACTCTGACTAACACGTCCGAACTGCACATCGTTACTTTTTAAGCGCAATTACTTACACTATTTCAGAAAAAATGTACAATTTGTGACACTTATTCTTGATATAAGTCAATAAATAGCACTTTTTTGCATTGTTTGCGTGCACAATTCTTGTTTTTCTACAAAATAGCCGTACCTTTGCATCGTGTTTTTCATAGTATTAGATTTAAGGTTAACAAGATTGGGGTAAGGCGTTACCCCTTTTTTTATGCTTTCTGGTCAACGATGCGGCGTGATTTGTTGCGCACGCGCATCTTCATTTTTCCGCAAACTTACAAATCGGTTGATGAAATGCTGTTTTTGCTATCATACTGCAACCAATCTGTTGCAATGAATTGCATTTTATAATTTATTCGCAATTTTTACATGAAAAATGTATGCCGTTCTTTCTTTGATTTTGACAAAATGATTACCTTTGCGGAAAATTACGAACAAAATGGCACTGATTAACGAGCATTATCTGAAACTTGGCGCAAATTATCTGTTTGCCGATATCGCGAAACGCGTGAATGTCTACAAGGCGACGCATACGGATGCGCGGGTCATCAGTCTCGGCATCGGCGACGTCACGCAGCCGCTGGCGCCTGCCGTAGTGGAGGCCATGCACCGCGCGGTCGACGATTTGGGTTCGAGCGAGCGTTTCCACGGCTATGGCCCCGAACAAGGTTATCTGTGGTTGCGCGAGGCCATCGTCCGCAACGATTTTCTTCCGCGCGGCATTCATCTCGATGCCAGTGAGGTGTTTGTAAACGACGGTGCGAAGAGCGACACGGGCAACATCGGCGAACTCATCCGTTGGGACAACTCGATGGCGGTTACCGACCCCATTTATCCCGTGTATGTCGATTCGAACGTGATGAACGGACGTGCCGGCACGTGCAACGAGCAAGGCGAATGGAGCAACGTGGTCTATCTGCCTTGCACGGAGGCGAACGGGTTTGTGCCTCAGGTGCCCGACCGCCGTGTGGACATGATTTACCTGTGTTATCCGAACAATCCGACGGGAACGACGATTTCGAAGGACGAACTGCGGAAATGGGTGAACTATGCGCTACGCAACGATGCCATTATTTTCTACGATGCTGCCTATCAGGCGTACATTCAGGACGACGACGTTCCGCACAGCATCTACGAAATCCGTGGTGCCCGAAAGTGTGCCATCGAACTGCGTTCGTACAGCAAGACGGCAGGATTTACGGGCGTGCGTTGCGGCTACACCGTCGTGCCGAAGGAACTGACGGCCAGCACGATGGATGGCAGCCGACGTGTCGCACTCAATCCGATGTGGAACCGCCGCCAGTGCACCAAGTTCAACGGCACAAGTTACGTCAGTCAGCGTGCTGCCGAAGCCACCTATTCGCCCGACGGACGAAAGCAGGTGGCAGAGAGCATCGGCTATTATATGGAAAACGCGCGCATGATGCGCCAGACGCTTGCCGACGCCGGATTGCGCGTGTATGGTGGTGAAAATGCACCCTACCTGTGGGTGCGGACGCCCGACGGGAAAGGCAGTTGGCAATTTTTCGAGGAACTGCTCTACGGCGCACAGGTGGTCTGCACGCCGGGCGTGGGCTTCGGCCCCAGTGGCGAGGGCTTCGTGCGTTTCACCGCTTTCGGCAACCGGGCCGACTGCGAAGAGGCGCTCGACCGCATCCGGAAATACATCTGAACCGACGACAATATTCATTCTCAATAACCTCAATATCACACACAACACATGGCAAGTTTAAGATTCAAAGTCGTGGGCGAGGCTTTCGCCAAGAAACCGCTCGAAGTCCCCGTTCCCGCCGAGCGACCGGCAGAGTATTTCGGTCGCAACGTGTTCACTCGCGCAAAGATGTACAAATACCTGAAGCGCGACGTGTATGAAAAACTCATCGACGTCATCGACAACGGTGCTCCGCTCGACCGCTCCATTGCCGACGCCGTGGCAAGCGGCATGAAGCAGTGGGCTGACGAGCATGGTGCGACGCACTACACCCACTGGTTCCAACCGCTGACCGAGGGCACGGCGGAGAAGCACGACGCCTTCATCGAGCACGACCACAAGGGTGGCATGATTGAAGAGTTTTCGGGCAAACTGCTCGTGCAGCAAGAACCCGACGCCAGTTCGTTCCCCAGCGGCGGCATCCGTGCCACGTTCGAGGCTCGCGGCTATTCGGCATGGGACCCCACGTCGCCCGTCTTCATCATCGACGACACCCTTTGCATTCCCACGATTTTCATCTCCTACACGGGTGAAGCCTTGGACTACAAGGCACCGCTCAAGCGTGCACTGCGTGCCGTCGACGAGGCTGCGACGGCTGTGGCGCGATACTTCGACCCTGCCGTCACGAAGGTCGTCAGCAACCTCGGTTGGGAACAGGAGTATTTCCTCGTCGACGAGGGTCTGTACTCCGCACGTCCCGACCTCCTCATGACGGGACGCACGCTCATGGGACACGATTCGGCAAAGAATCAGCAGATGGACGACCACTATTTCGGCACCATCCCCGACCGCGTACAGGCGTTCATGAAGGAAATGGAGGTGCAGGCGCTCCTGCTCGGCATCCCTTGCAAGACACGCCACAACGAAGTCGCGCCCAACCAGTTCGAGATTGCCCCAATCTACGAAGAAACCAACCTTGCCGTCGACCACAACATGCTGCTCATGTCGCTCATGAAGCGCGTGGCACGCAAGCACTCCTTCCGCGTCTTGCTCCACGAAAAGCCTTTCGACGGCATCAACGGCAGCGGCAAGCACAACAACTGGAGCCTCTCCACCAACACCGGCACGCTGCTCCACGCACCCGGCAAGACGACGGAGCAGAACCTCTGTTTCGTCACCTTCATCGTCGAAACCCTCATGGGTGTCTACCGCCACAACGGACTGCTCAAGGCGAGCATCATGAGTGCCAGCAACGCCCACCGACTGGGCGCCAACGAGGCACCGCCTGCCATTATCTCAAGTTTCCTCGGCACGCAGATGTCGGAACTGCTCGACCACATCGAGAAAGCAGACAAGGACGACCTCTTCGCCGTAGCCGGAAAGCAGAAAATGGCCATTGACATTCCTGAAATTCCCGAACTGCTCATCGACAACACCGACCGCAACCGCACCAGCCCCTTCGCCTTCACCGGCAACCGCTTCGAGTTCCGCGCCGTCGGCAGCGAAGCCAACTGCGCCAGCGCCATGATTGCACTCAACGCCGCCGTTGCCGAAGCACTTGCCGACTTCAAGGTGCGCGTCGACCGCCGCATTGCCGAAATCACACCGCAGTTCGAAGGCAACGACCACAATGCCACCTTCCACGCCATTATCGACGTGGTGCGCGAAGACATCCGCACCTGCAAGCCAATCCGTTTCGACGGCAACGGCTACAGCGACGAGTGGGTTGAGGAAGCCACACGCCGAGGACTCGACGTCGAACGCTCCTGTCCCCTCATCTTCGACCGCTATCTCGACGCCTCCACCGTGCAAATGTTCGAAAGCCTCGGCATCATGACGCAGAAGGAACTCGCGGCACGCAACGAAGTGAAGTGGGAAACCTACACCAAGCGACTGCAAATCGAAGCACGTGTCCTCTCCGACCTTTCGATGAACCACATCCTTCCCGTCGCAACGTGCTATCAGACGCGCCTTGCGCAGAACGTGGCTGCCATGCACCAGATTTTCCCTGTCAGCGAAGCCGCCGACCTCTGTGCCAGCAACTTGCAAATCATTCGCACCATGGGCGAACGCATCAAGACCATCGAGACGCTCGTCGAAAGCCTCACTGAGGCACGCAAGGCAGCCAACCGCATCCCTTCGGAACGCGAACGCGCCATTGCCTACCACGACAACGTCGAACCTATCATGCACGACATCCGCTACCACATCGACAAACTCGAACTCACCGTCGACGACGAATTGTGGCCGCTGCCCAAATATCGTGAACTCCTCTTCATCCGCTAATTCCAGACCGGTCGAACCACAGCGCGTTCGACCGGTTTTCTTTTTCACCCGCCGCATCCCCTCGCGCGCGTATGCGTGTATATATATGTACGTATATGACGCCCTCATCCCTTCAAAACACCCATGCGTGAAGCCGGATTTTCAATGCTTTTTGCCGTTTTCCCGACATTTTTGCTGACAATGTGCCAAGTTTTCGCCGTTTTTTCCTATCTTTGCCCTGATACATACTAACTATTCACCTTATCAACCCTGACTAAACATGAAAAGAATGCGAAAACACGACAAACGCCGACTCCTGATGCTGAGCATGGCCATGGCAATCGGCGCATCGCTGCCGACCCACGCACAAGAGGCTGAACGCACTCCCCATGCGTCGATGTTCCTGACGGCACCGACGAAGGCCAATACCACGATTTCGTTCCCCTACTATGGCGACGGCAAGGAGTTCCGCGTGCTGTGGGGCATGGATACGGCATGGAATTCGAGCGACAACGTGACGCGAGGAACCAACTATATCGGTAAGGAAAACATGGGTACGGGTCGCGTGTCGTTCCAGCCCAACGACCTCGTGACGGAAGCGGGCGAACTGACGACGGCACAGCAGAATGCACTCCGTTCGCGTCTGCGCAACATCGCCATTTCCGGCGTAACCGACATCGCCCTCAACTGCGACCACGAGGCACTGAACGACCGCAACGGCTTTGCCAATTACAAGGGAAAGCCCGTAGAGTGGTACCGCCTCATCAAGGCAAGCGTCAAGTACTGCCGCAATCAAGGCTACAACGTCGTCAGCGTCTCGCCCTTCAACGAACCCGACTACGCGGGGTGGAACGAAGGCTCGAAGGATGACTTCAAGGAAATTGCACGCCTCATCAACGAAGACCCCGAACTGGAAGGCATCCGCGTGTCGGCAGGCAACACGCTCAACTGCGACCAAGCCCTCTCGTGGTACAACTACATGAAACCCTACGTGCAGGAAGGCTGCACCCACCAGTTGGCAGGCTCGTTCGACACCTACGCCAACTTCTTCACGACCGTGCGCAACGACGGCAACTGGGCGACGGCAGACGAACTCCACAACGTGGGCGAAGCCATCGTCGGCGTGGAGTACGGCATGCAGAGCGGAATATGGTGGGGCTACGACGGCATCGCACGCGGAGAATTCTGCCGTGCCAACGTCGAAGGCGGAGCACGCCTCGGCTATGGTGAGAACCGCAGCCGGTGGACGAGCGGTGCAGTCTACCGCATGCCCGACGGCCGCGTGAAAGGCTTTCTCGGCTCGAGCGAACGCCAAGCCAACACGACCACGTTCGACTTCTTCAGCACCGACGAATTCGTCTATTTCGACGGCGGATACGGCCCCACGTCAGTCTATCAGATGACCGTCCCCGGCGGCACGGGCTACCAATCAGGACAGACCAACGCCGAACGCCTCGTCCACATCTATGCCGGTGAGGACGTGCCCCCGTTCGAACTGACAGACAGCACATTCGTCATCATGAACAAGAAATCGAAGTTGGTGATGTCCGCCGGCTCGTCGTCCAACCCCAGCAGCGGTGCCGACGTGCAGCAGCGCAGTTACGGCAGCACCGGCGCCAGCAACAGCCAGAAATGGAAACTGGAAGCCGTCAGCGAACGCGTAGGCGGCGACTACAGTTACTACTTCATCCGCAACGCCTTCAACACCTCCCTCCTGCTCGACGTCAACAACTGGAGCACCAGCGTGGGCGGCAAAATCATCGCCTACCCCGGTGGCGGCGGCGCATTGGAACAATGGAACTTCGAATATGCAGGCGACGGCGACTGGTACATCCGTTCGCGCCATTCGGGCTGGTATCTCCAAGTGCGGAACGGCTCGAACGCAGCCGGCACCGTCATCGAACAGGCAGCCTTCACCGGTGAGCCGCAGCAACGCTGGCGCCTCATTCCGACCGACGCCGCACGCGACCTCGACGCACCGGCAGTGCCCGTCGGACTGACGGCAACCGAACAGCCCGGCTCCGTCCTGCTCACATGGGAAGCAAACACCGAAGCCGACCTCAACGGCTACATGATACTGCGTGGCGAGACACTGAACAACGGCGACGTGCGTTGGGCAGTCATCGGCCGACAAATCCAAGGCACACGCTTCATCGACAACAGTTGCACGCTGCACAAGCCCTATCAGTACAAGATACGCGCCATCGACCGCTGCGCCAACATGTCGGAAGCCACCGCGCCCATCACCGCACAGACGGCAGCCACCCCCGGACTCGTCGCTCGCTACACGTTCGACAACACCATGGAAGACGCATCAGTCAACACGGCCGATGCCGTGCTTGCCGGTGCAGCAGCCTACGCAACCAACTACACGCAGACCGGTACGCACAGCCTCAACATGAACGGCACCGCCAACTACATGGTGCTGCCGAGGTCGGTAGCCTCAAGCCGCACGATGACCGTCACGGCATGGATACGCCCCACCGCCACGACGCAGTGGCAGCGCGTGTTCGACTTCGGAAACGGCACCGACCAATACATGTTCCTCACCACCTCCAACGGCGAAAAGAAACTCGCACTCGTGATGAAGAACGGCGGTGACGAACAAATCCTCGCGGCAGAAAACGTGCGCATCAACGCATGGCACCACGTGGCCGTCACGATAGACGAAGAGAAAGTAGCCATCTACCTCGACGGCGAACTGGCAGCCGAGTCGTCCGACATCACCATCCGCTCAGCCGACTTCCAGCCGGTACGCAACTACATCGGCCGCAGCCAGTTCGATGCCGACCCCTACTACAAAGGCTATCTCGACGACTTCCGCGTCTACAACTACGCACTCGCACCCGAAGAAATCGCAGCCACAATGACCGATTTTGTTGACGCCATCGACGGCGTACCTGCCGACGCAGCACATCGCGGCACCCCCGTCGCAACGGAATACTACACAGCCAACGGCGTCCGTCTGACGGCACCTCTGCACAGCGGCATCACCCTCATCCGCTACCGCTATGCCGACGGCAGCACCTCCGTTCGCAAGGTCATGTATTAAGCGAAATAT
>JAFLUS010000093.1 GCA_022508685.1 Prevotellaceae bacterium
GAAGTGCACTTCAGTTCAATTTAGAGTGCACTTCAGATGCAACGGAAGTGCACTCCAAATTGCATAAAAGTGGAATGCAGTGTAGCCTATTGTAAATCAGCAGTTTATATTGCATACACTTTACAAGGCAGTTAGTTGCGAATTTCGCAACTAACAATCGTGAGCAGATTTGTGCATTTCTTCATGCGTATATACCTTATATATAGATTTTTCTTCCTGACGATTTGGCATTTTGAAACGCCTGTCAAAGGCTTTTATCGAAGATTTTCACTAATTTTGCAGAAAAATCGAGAACGATGAACCGAACAGACTTTGAGATTATGGCGCCCGTAGGCTCACGCGAGAGTCTGGCTGCCGCCATCCATGCCGGTGCCGACTCCGTGTATTTCGGCGTGGGACGACTCAATATGCGGGCACACTCTGCCAACGACTTCACCATCGGCGACCTGCGCGACATCGCCGCCACATGCCGCGAGCATGGGCTGCGCAGTTACCTCACCGTCAACACCGTCATCTACGACGACGACTTCGAAGCCATGCACGAAATCGTGGATGCCGCACGCGAGGCTGGCATCTCGGCAGTCATCGCCAGCGACGTCGCCGTCATGACCTACTGCCGCAGCGTGGGGCAGGAGGTGCACCTGAGCACGCAACTCAACATTTCCAACATCGAGGCGCTGCGCTTCTACGCCCAGTTTGCCGACGTGGTGGTGCTGGCGCGCGAACTCAATATGTGGCAGGTGAGCGACATCTGGCAACAAATTCAGCAACAGCACATCACGGGGCCGTCGGGCGAACTCGTGCGCATCGAGATGTTCTGCCACGGCGCACTCTGCATGGCTGTCAGCGGCAAATGCTACCTCAGCCTCAACAACGCCGGACGCAGTGCCAACCGCGGCGAATGCGTGCAAATCTGCCGTCGTGGCTACGAAGTGACCGACCTCGAAACCGGCACGCGCCTCAACATCGACAACCGCTACATCATGTCGCCCAAAGACCTGAAGACCATTCAATTCATCGACATCATGATGAACGCGGGCGTGCGCGTGTTCAAGATAGAGGGACGCGCACGCGGGCCCGAATACGTGCAGACCGTCGTCGAAGCCTACAACGAAGCCCTGTGCGCCGTCTGCGACGGCACGTTCCACGCCGACGAAGCCCGGCTGCAACGCTGGGACGACCAACTGGCAACCGTCTTCAACCGCGGTTTCTGGGACGGATACTATCAGGGGCAGCGGCTCGGCGAATGGTGCGACGCCTACGGGTCGAAAGCCACCGAACGGAAGGTCTACGTCGGAAAGTGCGTGAAATACTTTTCAAAAATCGGCGTTGCCGAATTTCTCATCGAGAACGAACCGCTCCGCACGGGCGACAAGATACTCGTGACCGGCACCACCACCGGTGCACTCATCCAGCACGCCGACGAAATCCGCTTCGACCTCCAGCCCGTCGACACTGCCGAACGCGGACAGCACGTCTCCATCCGCACCGCCGAACGCGTGCGACCCAACGACAAACTCTACGTGCTCGTCCCGCGCAGCCTCGTCTGACCACTTTTCTGAAAAAAATCTTCCGATTGCTGTAACTTTTTCCCACCCTTCCCCGTCTACACCTATAGAGCGATGAACGAAAACCGTTTCCGACACGAAGTGCTGCCCCTCAAGGACCGGCTGTTCCGACTGGCACTGCGCATCACGCTCAACCGCGAAGACGCCGAGGACATCGTGCAGGAAACCATGGTCAGGGCATGGCGCGAAATGCAGCAGCAGGACATCGGCAACATGGAGGCCTTCTGCACGACCATTTGCCACAACCTCAGCATCGACCACAGACAGCGACGCGAACAGCAGAACATCACGTTCGACACCTCGCTGCACGACGTGGCAGACATCGCCCCGAATGCCGATGAACGCATCAGCCACGAGGAGCGCATCGCGCAACTCCGCACGCTGCTCGACCAACTGCCCGAAAAACAACGCATCGCCATCCAGTTGCGCGACATCGAAGGACAGACTTACCGCGACATCGCGCAAATCATGCAAATCACCGAAAACGACGTAAAAATCAACATCTTCAGAGCAAGGCAGCGGCTCAAGGAACATGCTGCACGACTCCACACTTCACGCTAAACCGACAACCATGGACTACAAATACATCGAGCAACTGCTGGAACGATACTGGGAAGGCACCACCACACTGGAGGAGGAGCAAATTCTGCACGCCTTCTTCTGCCAAGACGAACTGCCGGAACAACTGCAGTGCTACGCCCCGCTCTTCAACATGCAACACCAAGAGCGTGCCGTTGCTGCTCCCGAAGCGCTGGAACAGCGCATCATGGACGCCATCGCGAACGAAATGCGGGGCGAGCAACCGACAGCGAGCGTGAAGATACGCACCGTCGGCTTCCGCCGTCGGCTGACACCATTCTTCCATGCAGCAGCATCCATCGCCCTGCTCGTCATGGCGGGACTTGCCGTCGAGCACGCCAGCACGCCACACATCCAGACGCCCGGAAACGGCAGCAGCATCGTGGCCGGCACGTATGTAAAGACGGACGACGTTGCCAACGTGATACAGCAGTCGCAGCAACCGCAAACCGACGTCGTGACGGCGCAAGCCGACTCGCTCGTCGTCCCCACGCTGCCGGTGCTCGAAGACACGGACGCGGAGCCGTGACACGAACGAAGAAACTTACCTTTTAACCAAACAATATTAACTGCTTCCTTAAAACAAACGGAACGAAGGTTCCATTCTCTCTCAATCCGAAAACGACGATGCCGTGAGGCGCACGTCTTTTCACAAAAAGGTATGCCCTGCTCGCAGACAATGCGGCAGGGCTTTCCGTTTGCAGTCCGTCGGCAGCGGAGGACGTCACTTTATCTGCGCCAGCAACTGCATGGAAGCGGCACGGCGCAGTTGCTGCGCTTCCGAGAGTGCGTTGCGCTTGTGTCGGAAGGCCGTCCATACGCGGAAAAGGAGATAGAGCCACACTGCCAGCAGCACGGCCCACGTTATCCAATTGCTGAAAAGTGCAACGCTGAATATTCGCTGAATGGCATAGACGAGGGCGAGAGGAAGCAGTGCCAGCACGATGTCGAACAGCACTTCTCCGCGATAGCGGTTGCGGATGTCGCGCGTCGCACCCTTGTCCTGCGGGACGGTCTGTGCCGTGTGCACGCCTCTGCCGTCCATGAGGGCATAGTAGGTATTCTGCTGATAGGAATAGTGCAGTTGCCAAACGGGAACGTAGACCAGTCTGCCGTTGGTGGTGAACGTGTGGGTGAAGACGGTTTTCAGTCCTTTATACTTTTGTCCTTTCAGTTGGGCACGGGCTGCATTTTCGGCTTGCTCCTGCAGCAGCGCCTTGCCTCGCTTGCTGAATTGCTCGTCGGCCTTGCGATTGACTTTCCACGCGTCGGTTTCGATTTCAGTGTGCGCCGTGAGCGTGCGGTCGTCAACAGGAGTGAAATCCGCCGACGTGTAGGGAATGGTTTCGGAAAACTGGACGATTTCGTCGGGAAGCCGCGAGCCCTCGTACGCCGTGAGCATGAAGGCGAACGTGCCGTCGGTGTTGCCTTCGGCGGGTTGGTAGTCCATGCGCTTCTTGCCGTCGGCTTCGACGAACTCGGCTTGGCGTCGGCACGTCCATCGGGCAGTGAATGTGCCTTCGTAGAGGAACATGGGCAGATAGGTTCGCTCCATGTCCTGCGGATGGATGTGGGCAAAAATGTCGGTCGGCACATAGGGTGTGTCGATGAGTTTCGTAGCGACGTGCTGGGCAAAATCGCGTTTCGTGGTGGTGAAGAGCGCGATGCGATGCGGCAGATGTGCGGTTGCGTTTTCAGAAGTTTCCATGTGCAGGGTGTTGAAAAAATGGTTTCGTTGCGGGCAAAATTACGAAGTTTTTGTGAATTATTGCGCGTTTGTCGGAAATAAATCAGTATTTTTGCAGCAAATAACGCTCAATTTGTTTTTTCGTATGAAACTGATTTCATGGAATGTAAACGGGCTGCGTGCATGCTGCGGCAAGGGTTTTGCCGACGCGTTCGCGCGGTTGGATGCCGATTTCTTCTGCCTGCAAGAGACGAAAATGCAGGAGGGACAACTCGACTTGCAGTTCGAAGGCTATCGGTCGTACTGGAACTATGCGGAAAAGAAGGGATATAGCGGTACGGCGATTTACACGCGCCATGAGCCGCTGTCGGTGGCTTACGGCATGGGCGTGGACGAGCACGACCACGAAGGACGTGTCATCACGCTGGAAACGGCTGACTTCTTCCTCGTCACGGTCTATACGCCCAATTCACAGGACGGGCTGCGCAGACTCGACTACCGGATGCAATGGGAAGACGACTTCCGTGCCTTCCTGCTGCGACTGCGCGAGCGGAAGCCGGTGGTGGTGTGTGGCGACATGAACGTGGCGCACGAGGAAATCGACTTGAAAAATCCCAAGTCAAATCGTCGTAACGCGGGATTTACGGACGAGGAGCGTGCAAAGTTCTCCGAACTGCTTGGCAGCGGCTTCGTCGACACGTTCCGCCATTTCTATCCCGATGCAACGGACGCATACTCGTGGTGGTCGTATCGTTTCCATGCCCGCGAGAAGAATGCGGGGTGGCGCATCGACTATTTCCTTGCGTCTGACGAACTGCGGGGACGGCTGACGGCCGCACGCATCCATGCCGACGTCATGGGCAGCGACCACTGCCCCGTGGAGTTGCAAATCGACTGACGCAACGCAACTGCGTGACTGCCATACCGACTGCGCGACTGCATACAAAAACAGGAGCCTCCGCCGTGGAGACTCCTGTTTGCTTGTTCAGAAGGATTGCCAACGATTAGTTGAGCGCTGCTGTCAGTTCTGCACCACCCTTGAATTTTGCAGTCTTCTTTGCTGCAATAGTGATGGTTTCCTTTGTAGCGGGGTTGATGCCCTGACGTTCACCACGTTCAGCAACAGAGAATGTGCCAAAACCAACGAGAGCAACTTTGTCACCAGCCTTCAATGCTTCAGCGATTGCTTCAATAGTAGCGTCGACTGCCTTCTTAGCGTCTGCCTTGCTCAATGCAGCCTTTGCTGCAACTGCGCTAACGAGTTCACTTTTGTTCATAAAATCGGTTTTTAGAAGTTAATATTAAATAGTGGATAATTTGTTTCACACGTTCCATAGCCGTTTTCCGACCAAGTCTTGGGGCAAAGTTATAGTTTTCACCGCAACAAACAAACAAAAAATATAAAAAATTGAAGTTTTTTCTTAAAAAAAGCACGATTTAGCACGTTTTTGACTCCTCGTAAGCGAAAAAAGCGGTAATTTTGCATTCGAATAGATAGGTCTATACACGTTAACACGCTGAATGTTATGAAAATGCCCCCTGTAGTCAAATGTTTGCTGCTGCTGAATCTCGCAGCCTTCGTGCTACAACTCATGTTCGACGGCGCGACGGGTGCCGTCACCAACCGCGGTGCACTGTGGTACGTCGAAGCACCCACGTTCCACGTGTTCCAACTCGTTACCTATATGTTCCTGCACGCCGACTTCGGCCACATCTTCTTCAATATGTTTGCGCTATGGATGTTCGGCCGCATCATGGAACAAGCATGGGGTTCGCAGCGTTTCCTTATTTATTATATCGTGTGCGGCATCGGAGCAGGACTCTCGCAGGAACTGGGGCAGGCGCTCGGCATGATTTCGCCTTATGCAAGCACCATCGGCGCATCGGGCGCCGTGTTCGGCGTGATGCTGGCGTTCGGCATGACGTTCCCCAACGAACGCCTGTTCATCATTCCCTTCCCGTTCCCCATCAAGGCGAAATGGTTTGTGATGATTTATGCCGCATTGGAGTTGTTCGAAGGAATGCACTCCAACGACAACGTGGCACACTATGCCCATCTCGGCGGCATGGTCGTCGGGCTCTTCCTCATCCTCTATTGGCGGCACAAGGTGCAGCGCCAACGGACAAGCAACTATGGTTTCCAGCAATACGACAAAGGCAACGACGACGGATTGTGGACGCGGCTGAAATCGATGTTCACCAAAAAGAAGAAACAGCCGAAAATGCACATCAGTTACGGCAACGACCGCCAGTCCGACTATCAATACAATGCCCGCCGACGTGAAGAAAGCGAGGAAATCGACCGCATCCTCGACAAAATCCGCAAAGGCGGATACAGCAGCCTGACGGCAGCCGAGAAAGAACGCCTCTTCAACGCCAGTCAGCGGAAATAGCCGACACGATGACAAAAATTCCGAGAAAAATAGTGAAGTACGTGCTCGTCGCCATCAACGCGATTTGCGTGGTGGGAATGTGGGCGTGCGCATGGACTTCATACTTGGAACCGCAGCATTATCCGCGACTTTCGTACTGGGGACTGGCATTCCCCATCTTCCTCGTACCGACCGTGCTCTTCACCATTTTCTGGTTGTGCACACGCCGTCGCTGGGCACTCATCTCCATCGTCGGCATGCTGCTGTGTGCCGGCAGCGTCCGCACCTATTACCCGATTAACTTTCCATGGGAACCGCCCGAAGGCAGCCTGAAAGTCATTTCGTACAACATCAACATGATGGGACGGACGGACGACGGACGCGACTGGAAGCAAGCAGGTGTGCCGTGGCACGAAACACCCATCGTGCAGTATCTGCTCACGAGCGAAGCCGACATCGTGTGCTGTCAGGAAGCCAGTTACCTGTCCGACGCACAAGTGGACGCCACCTTGTCCGAAACCTATCCCTATCGGCTGCAGACGTCCATTCATCACTCCATGTACCATGTGCTCTCGCGCCACCCCATCGTCGACAGCGGCACGATTAACTACCCTTCGTCAACCAACGGGTCGGTGTACTACCACATCGCCGTAGGAACGGACACCATACTGGTCATCAACAACCACTTCGAATCGTACAAACTGGACAAAACCGACCGCGAAGAGTATACCAACCTCATCCGTCAGCCCGACGACGGCCATGCCCGCGAGAACTTCGATTCATTGTCCACGAAACTGGCAACGGCTACAGCCATACGCGGCGTGCAGGCAGACAGCGTCGACCGCTTCATCGCCCGCAGCAATGCGAAATACATCATCGCGTGCGGCGACTTCAACGACGCCAGCATCTCCTACGTGCACTACCGCATGACGCGCCACCTGAACGACGCCTACACACGTTCGGGCAACGGCCCCGGCATCAGTTACAACCGCTCCGGAATGTATTTCCGCATCGACAACATCCTCTGCAGCAGCAACATCCGCCCCTACGGCGCATACGTCGACACGAGCATCCGCACGAGCGACCACTACCCCATCTGCTGCTGGCTG
>JAFLUS010000094.1 GCA_022508685.1 Prevotellaceae bacterium
TATGCGCACGCCTGACAAGGGTTGCGCGTAAGGATTTTTTAGGGTCAGAATGGCAGTGTTTTTAATAATGATACACGCACGTGCGCGCGAGGTTTACCATTCGCGTGCGATGCGGAAGAGGTCGAGGGGAAGGTGGCAGTAGCCGTCGGGATGCTTGTCGAGGTAGTCTTGATGATAGGCATCGGCGGGGTAGAAGTTGCGGAGGGGTTCCACTTCGACGACGATGGGGACAGTGTGCTTCGTTTGTTGCTCGTCGACGAAGGTGCGGATGACGGCGAGGTCGGCGGAGTCGGCGTAGTAGATGCCTGTGCGATAGCGGGTGCCGCGGTCTTCGCCTTGCTGGTTGAGGCTCGTGGGGTCGATGGAGCGGAAATAGAGTTCGAGCAGGCGGGGTAGGGCAATGACGGTGTCGTCGTAGTCGATGCGGACGGTCTCGGCGAAACCGGTGGTGTCGGTGTAGACTTCTTCGTAGGTGGGATTTTCGGTGTTGCCGTTGGCAAAGCCGACGGTGGTTGCCGTTACGCCTTTCACTTGCTTGAACAGATGTTCGGTGCCCCAGTAGCAGCCGCCTGCCAGATAAATCGTTTTCATGTATGGTTCGTTTTTAATGAGTTCGTTGATGACGCAAAGATACGGAGTTTTTTTGTAACTTTGCGGCGTTAATGCTAAAAACGAAGTGAAAATGATGGACGGAAACGTGATAGCAAGTTTGCAAAATCCGCGTGTGAAGGCGGTGGTGGCATTGCAGCAGAAGTCGGCGGAACGGCGGAAGCGGGGATTGATGGTGGTGGAAGGTGTGCGCGAACTGCTGCACTGCATGGAGGGTGGATTTGAAGTGGAACGGCTCTACTTCTGCCCTTCGCTGTGTGCCGACCGCGAGGACTGGGTGCGCTGCATGGAGGCGGTGCCGGCGGACAGGCGTGTGGAGGTGACGGAGGCGGTGTATGCCAAGATGGCTTATCGCGGCGGCACGGAGGGAATGGTGGCTGAGGTGAAAGTGCGGCTGTGCGGACTGGACGATTTGACGTTGGGCGATGCGCCGTTGATTGTGGTGCTGGAAGGTGTGGAAAAACCGGGCAATCTCGGTGCGGTGCTGCGCAGTGCCGATGCGGCGGGTGTGGATGCCGTTGTGGTGTGCGACCCACGGACGGACTTGTTTAACCCGAACCTGATTCGCAGCAGCATCGGTGCCGTGTTCACGGTTCCGTGTGTGGCGTGTACGTCGGGCGAGTGCATTGATTTCCTGAAGGCGCGTGGCATTCGTATTCTGACGGCGCAGTTGCAGGATTCGCGGTTCTATTATGATACGGACATGCGGGGCGGCACTGCCATTGTGATGGGGACGGAGGCGACGGGACTGACGGAGCAATGGCGGCAGGTGGCGGATGCGCATATCAAAATTCCGATGCTGGGCAGGCTCGATTCGCTCAATGTGTCGGTCAGTGCAGCCATTCTGCTCTACGAGGCTGTGCGGCAACGGCAAGTGTGAAGGGCTGATGCACAACGAAATCTCCCCCGACGGCATGGAGGCTGTCGGGGGAGATTTTCGTTGTGTGGTGAATACGGCGAATTACAAACCGAGTTTCTTGCGGATGTTCTTCGGAATGGCGTTCTTGTGGATGAGGATGTTCATGGTCTTGTAAGCGACGAAGGCTTTGGATGCGTACCAGATGCCGTTGTATTTGCCGCTGTTGCCCCATGAGTTTTTCACCATGAAGTATTCTTTTCCGTTTTGGTCTTTTGCCAATCCGTAGATGAGCATGCCGTGGTCGTCGGTCGTTTCCCAGTTGTCGTATGCTTCCTGACGCATTTCCTGCGTGACGGTGATTTCGGGAAGCGGACGCGAAGTGAGTTCGTTGCGGCGGTCGGTGGCAGAGAGGCCGAGCCAGTGTGCCATGTCGCTGCCGGTGAGTTCTGCGCCTTTTTCCACATCGGGACAAACGGCAATGCCGTTGCGGGTGAAGCCTGTTTCGCTCACGTCGCTGCCCCATGCGAATGTGTAGCCTTCGCGCACGGCGTTGTCCATTACTTCCATGAATTCGTCGAGCGGAAGGTTGTAACTGCTACCCCAGCGCCAGTTGTCCTGTACTTCGATGATGAAGGTTTCGTAGAACGGATGGTGCGTGAAGGAAGTGAGCGACACGTAGTCGTCCATGTTCAGACCCAGCGATTCCATGTAGGATTTCGGCGTGTACTTCTTTCCGTTGTAGGTGAATTCTGTGGGCACTTCGCCGAGGTAGGTGTCGAGGATGGAGTTGAAGCCTTTGAACCATGCCGGCGACAATTTCTTCTGTTCACTTTTTGCAATTCCGTTCACGACGCTTTCTGCCACGCTGAAGAACTCTGTGAAGTTTGCCAACGTGTCGCCATAGAGCGTGCCGGGAAGCGGCATGGCCGTTTCGGGTATCATTCCGTAGTTCTTCATGCAGTAGACTGCATCGTAGAAACTTCCTCCTTGCGAGAAGGACACGTCGCCGTGCATGCGTACACTGGCTTTGGCGCGGTCTTCGTAGGTCTTGTGGGCGAGGTACATTTCGCAGAGGTCGGCTTCGCCCTTGCCCATGCGCAGCATTTCGGCTTCAAAGAACCCGAGGCTGGAGAATGCCCAGCATGTGCCCGAACGGTTTTGGTTTTTTACACTGGTAATGGGGTTTTCCTTCACGACGGTGAACTGAAAACCCTCTGTTTCGCTTTGTGCAAATGCCGCAGTGTTCATCAGAAGCGCAGCGGCGAGAAAGAGAAATTTTTTCATGTTTTTTTGTTGTATGGTTGGTTCTGTTCTTTTATGCGTTGATAAATTCTTCGACGTCGGCAGGGTGATAGGGGATGATTTGCTTGCCGAGCACGCGGTTGCCGTCGTCGGTGATGAGGATGTCGTCTTCGAGACGGATGCCGCCGAAGTCCTTGTAGGTTTCCAGCAAATCGTAGTTGATGAATTCCTTGTGCAAACCTTGCGAGCGCCACAGGTCGATGAGGTGGGGAATGAAGTAGATGCCGGGCTCGTCGGTCATGACGAAACCGGGTTGGAGCCGACGGCCGCAGCGCAGGCAGTTGGTGCCGAACTGCGTAGAGGGGCGCACCTCGTCGTCAAATCCGACGTATACTTGTCCGAGTCCCTCCATGTCGTGCACGTCCATGCCCATCATGTGTCCGAGTCCGTGGGGCAGGAACATGGCGTGTGCACCGGCAGCGACGGCGTCGTCCGTGTTGCCGCGCATCAGTCCCAAATCCTTGAGGCGGTCGGTCATCAGTCGGCACACGTCGAGGTGCATGTCGAGCCACTTCAGCCCCGGGCGTGCCTTTTCGAGCACAAGGTCGTGGCAAGCCTCGACGATGGTGTATATGTCGAGTTGGCGCTGCGTGAACTTACCCGAAATTGGGGTCACGCGCGTGTTGTCCGAACAATAGTTGTCGTTGGTCTCCGCGCCTGCGTCGCAAAGCATGAGGCGGCCGGCTTCGAGCGGTCGCATGGAGGGATAGCCGTGCTGAATTTCGCCGTGCATCGACAGAATTGTCTGGAACGACACCTTGCAGCCGTTGCCGTGGGCGATGCCTTCGAGCAGACCGGCGATATGCTGTTCCGTCACGCCCGGGCGGCAAGCCTTCATGGCTGTGGTGTGCATGAGGTAGCCAATCTCCATGGCACGTTCGATTTCTTCGATTTCTTCAGCCGACTTCACGGCACGCATGTCGACAACCGCCTTGATGAGTGCCACGCTGGCAGCATCGCGTGTCTGCAAGGGATGGATGCCCAGCAGGTCGGCAATCTGAATCATGTGGTCGTGGCGGTAGGGCGGAAGGAAATGCACGGATTGTCCCTGTGTCTTTGCCCGATTGACGATGTTCTGCAGTTCTGCCATGGGTGCGGCGTGGGCAACGCCGACGCTTTCGCCCAGTTCCTTGACGGACGGCACGTAGCCCGTCCAGATGATGTCATCAATGTCGATGTCGTCGCCGATGAGCGTCTCGCGGTCGTTGTCAATGTCGATGACGCCGACGAGTCCTTCGCGCTGCAGTCCGAAGTAGTAGAGGAAACTGCTGTCCTGCCGGAATTTATAGGCATTGGCGGGATAGTTGGACGGTGCGTCGTTGTTGCCGAAGAAGAGCAACAGACCGCTGCCCATTGCGCGTTTCAGTCGGAGTCGGCGCTCCACGTATGTCTCTTTGCTGAACATGGTGAGGTGGATATTTGAAATGTGAGTTGCAAAGGTAGGGAAAATTCTTTAGACACAGAAATAAAGTGCTGTAAAATTGAGGCAAAGGCACGGCGGAATGGTGGCGAAATGAGCGCGGTGTCGGTTCGTGGTGTGAATTTCGATTGTGTCATCATGTAATAATCGGAGAAAATTATGTAACTTTGCAGCCGTTATGAAGGAATCTGAACAGAATCAGTCGCTTGCCTACCAGCGCGATGTGTTGGAATTTGCCACCGTCGCCGTGCAGTTCTGCGCCTACATGGAGGAAGCCGAACAGCACACGAGGCGCGAATTTGTGGACACGTTGCTGAAACTGCTGCCTTTGCTTTATATAAAGGGAATGCTGCTCACGCCGTTCGACACGAACGACGACGTGGAGTTGCAGGATGCCGTGAGCGAGGAGAACTACGACATTGTGCGCAGCAACGTGGCATTCGTCATGGGCAACCGCGACGACTATCTCGACGTGTTCGTCGAAGATATGCGCTACAGCGACACGCCCATTCTGATGACCGTGAGCGAGAACCTCGCCGACATGTATCAGGATGTGAAGAATTTCTGCGTGGCGTTCCGCTCCGAAGTGGAGGAATGTATGCTGGAAGCGGTGGCGCAATGCCGGCAAAACTTTGAACACTACTGGGGGCAGAAGTTGGTGAACGTGATGCGTGCGCTCCACGAAGTCCGTTTCGGTGAAACCGACGACGAAGAAGGGTAACGGCAGTTGAACGTGACGAAACATGAGGGAAATCAAGGAAAAATTCGATAAGAAGGACATTGCCGACTTGCCCGTCGAAGCCTTCGGCGGACGCATCTACGTGCTGCTGACCGAACGCGAGGCAGAACAAGCCGTGAAGGTGCTGATGCGGCAGCCGATTGTTGGCATCGACACGGAAACCCGCCCTACGTTCCGACGCGGACAGATGCGCAACGTGGCACTGCTGCAAGTGTCGACGTGGGACACGTGTTTCCTCTTTCGTCTCAATCGCATGGGCATCCCACCCTGCATCGTGCAACTGTTCGAAAGCCCCAATGTGGCGAAAGTGGGTCTGTCGCTCAAGGACGATTTTGCCCAACTGCGCCGCTCGGCATCGCTCACTCCGCAAGCCTGCATCGACCTGCAGGACGAAGTGAAACGCATAGGCATTCAGGACTTGAGTCTGCAGAAAATCTATGCCAACCTCTTCGGACGGAAAATCTCCAAACGACAGCAACTGACCAACTGGGAAGCCGACGTGCTGACCTCCGCGCAGCAACTCTATGCCGCCACCGATGCGTGGGCATGTCTGCGGATGCACGAAGAGATTGGAAGATTGTGGCGACAGGACGACTATGTGCTGATTAAGGCAGAATAATTCAACGTAAAGCATGAAACAAATCTATCTGAAATACGGGAAGGAAGATTCCCTGCTGCGGTTCCACCCGTGGATATTCTCCGGAGCCATCCACCACTGGACGGAAGAACCCGAAGACGGTGAAGTGGTGGAAGTGATGATGGCACGTGCCGACGCCAACAAGAAGTACGGCGAATTCCAATGTGCGGCAGTCGGCCATTTTCAGCACGGCAGCATCATGGTGCGGGTGCTGAGTTTTGAACCGGCAACCATTGACCGCGCTTTCTACGAACGACGTCTGCAAGCCGCCTTGCGAATGCGTCAGGCACTCGGATTGCGTCAGCAGTCCTACCGCTTGGTCTATGGCGAAGGCGACAATCTGCCCGGATTGGTGGTCGACGTCTACGGAAAGACTGCCGTGATGCAAGCCCACAGCGTCGGGATGCACGTCGACCGTCAGATAGTGGCAGACGCCTTGAAAGCCGTGTTGGGCGACAGCATAGAGAACATCTACTACAAGTCGGAAACGACGCTTCCCGCCAAACCCGGACTGGGCCCCGAAAACGGCTACCTGTTGGGCGGAGGCGTGGACGACGTGGCTGACGAGAACGGACTGAAATTCCACGTCGACTGGCTGCGTGGACAGAAGACAGGTTTCTTCGTCGACCAACGCGAGAACCGCAGTCTGCTGGAGCGCTATGCCGACGGCAAGGACGTGCTCAACATGTTCTGCTACACGGGCGGCTTCTCGTTCTACGCCATGCGGGGCGGTGCACGCATCGTCCACTCCGTCGATTCGTCGCAGAAAGCCATCGACCTCACCAACGCCAACGTTGAACTGAACTTTCCGGGCGACCCTCGCCACCAAGCCTTTGCGGAAGATGCGTTCAAATACCTCGACCGCATGGCACCCGATGCCTACGACCTCATCGTGCTCGACCCGCCCGCGTTTGCCAAGCACAAGGACGCGCTGCGCAACGCGCTCAAGGGTTACAGCCGGCTCAATCAGAAAGCAATGGAAAAAATTCGCAGCGGAGGCATCCTCTTCACTTTCAGTTGCTCACAAGTCGTGACCAAAGACCAGTTCCGCAACGCCGTGTTCACGGCAGCCGCACTCTCGGGACGCAACGTGCGCATTCTGCACCAACTTCATCAGCCTGCCGACCATCCCATCAACATCTACCACCCCGAAGGCGAATACCTCAAGGGACTGGTGCTCTACGTTGAATAAAGTCCGCCGTCGGGAGAAGCAATATGACCGATTTTGCCGCCATTGATTTTGAGACTGCCAACGGCGAACGCACCAGCGTGTGCAGCGTGGGTGTCGTCATCGTGCGTGGTGGCGAAATCGTCGATTCTTTCTATTCCCTCATTCAGCCCGAACCGAACTACTATACCTATTGGAACACGCGCGTGCACGGACTCACGCGACGCGACACCGACGATGCCCCTCTCTTTCCCGACGTCTGGGCGCAGATAGAACCGCTGATAGCCGGTTTGCCGTTGGTGGCGCACAACAAGGCCTTCGACGAAAGTTGCTTGCGAGCCGTCTTCCGTTGCTATCAGATGGATTATCCCGACTATCGCTTCTTCTGCACCTGTATCGCCTCGCGTCGGCGTTTGCCACACCTGTGCAATCACCAACTCCATACCGTCGCTGCCGAATGCGGCTTCCGCTTGGAACACCACCACCATGCCCTTGCCGATGCCGAAGCCTGCGCATGGATAGCGCGGGAGATATTGTAAATC
>JAFLUS010000095.1 GCA_022508685.1 Prevotellaceae bacterium
TGCTGACACATCCCACACAAAACAGGCGTCCGTTCCGTATCGTGCACGGAGCGGACGCCTGTTTGTGTCCCACGCTGTGGGCGAGGTGGAGAAGATTACTTGAGGTCGGTAATCTTGTAGAAGTCTTGGTCGCCGTAGTCTTGGTTTTCGCCACCCATACCCCAAATGAAAGTGTAGTTGGAGGTGGCTGCGGCAGAGTGGATGCTCCATTCGGGAGAGAGGACGGCTTGGTCGCCCTTCATCCAGATGTGGCGCGTTTCGTCGATTTCGCCCATGAAGTGGCAAACGGCTTGGTCTTCGGGCACTTCGAAGTAGAAGTATGCTTCCATGCGGCGCGAATGTACGTGGGCGGGCATCGTGTTCCACACGCTTCCGGGCTTCAGTTCGGTCATTCCCATTTGGAGTTGGCAGGAGTCGAGGACTTTCTGCACAATCATGCGGTTGATGACGCGGTCGTTGGAGCCTTCGAGCGAACCGAGGGCGAGGATGTCGGCATCGGCCTTGGTGACTTTCTTGGTGGGATAAGACTTGTGTGCGGTGGTGGAGTTGATGTAGAACTTGGCAGGCTGTGCCGCGTCGGTGCTGGCGAAGACGACGTCGCGTTCGCCGCTACCGATGTAGAGGGCTTCCTTGTAGTCGAGTTCGTAGACTTCGGTGCCGACTTTCACGGTGCCTTTTCCGCCGACATTGAAGATGCCGATTTCGCGGCGCGTGGTGAAATGGGGAGCCTTCAGGGGGTCGATGGCTTCGAGGAGCAACTCCTCGTTCACGGGCATGGCGCCACCCACTATCATGCGGTCGTACATGGAGTAGACGAGGTTGACTTCGTCGGCCGTAAATACTTTCTCAATCAGAAAATCGCGGCGCAGACGCTTGGTGTCGTAATTTTTGGCGTCTTCCGGATGTGCCGCATACCGGATTTCGTAATTTGTCTTCATCGATGTAATAAAATATCTGTGTGAATGAATGTCCTTGACGTCCGCAAATATACGGATTTTTTTCGGGTCGCTCCCACGTTTCCACGATTTTTTCCGCCTGTGCCGCAGTTTTTTCAATATTTACGGAGGGCGAGGAACGACTAAATCAAAGTTTTTGTCTAAATTTGCAAGCGAAAGTGGAATTTTCAGCATACTGAAACGATGACGATGAACTACGACGTCGTCGTGGTGGGAGCCGGGCATGCCGGATGTGAAGCGGCGGCGGCGGCGGCGCGAATGGGCGCCAAGACGTGTCTCATCACGATGGACATGAACAAAATTGCACAGATGAGTTGCAACCCTGCCGTGGGCGGTATTGCAAAAGGGCAGATTGTGCGCGAAATCGATGCGCTCGGCGGACAGATGGGTATCGTCACCGACCGCTGCACGCTGCAGTTCCGGATGCTCAACCGCTCGAAAGGCCCTGCGATGTGGAGCCCGCGTGCGCAGTGCGACAGGCAGCGGTTCATCCTCGAATGGCGACAGATTTTGGAAACGACGCCCAATCTCGACATTTGGCAAGACCAAGTGTGCGAAATCATCACCGAACATTCTGAAATTCAAGGAATTAGAACACAACTCGGCGCCACATTCCACGCCCGTTGCGTCGTCGTCACGGCAGGTACGTTCCTCAACGGACTGATGCACGTGGGACGGGTGAAAATCCCCGGCGGACGTTCGGCTGAACCGCCTGCAATCGGGCTCACCGAGTCGCTCACGCGCCACGGCATCCGCAGCGGAAGAATGAAGACGGGAACGCCCGTCCGCATCGACCGCCGCAGCGTAGACTTCTCGCTGATGGAACGACAGGAGGGCGACACCGACGGCGCTGCCTTTTCCTACCTCGAAACGCGCAGAACGCTGGCGCAACTGCCGTGCTGGATTTGCTACACCAACACCGAGGTGCACGACGTGCTGCGGAGCGGATTTGCCGACTCTCCCCTGTTCAACGGACAAATCCAAAGCATCGGGCCACGCTACTGCCCCAGCATCGAAACGAAGTTGGACACGTTTCCCGACCGCGACCAACACATGCTCTTCCTCGAACCCGAAGGAGAGAACACCAACGAGATGTACCTCAACGGCTTCAGTTCTTCACTCCCGATGGACGTACAACTCAATGCACTCCGCAAGATTCCCTGTTTCCGCAACGTCGTGGCATATCGCCCGGGCTACGCCATCGAATACGACTACTTCGACCCTACCCAGTTGCGCCATACGTTGGAATCGAAAGTCGTGGGCGGACTCTTCCTCGCCGGACAGGTGAATGGTACGACGGGCTACGAAGAGGCTGCCGGACAAGGACTCATGGCAGGTATCAACGCGGCACTGAAGGTGGCGGGCAAGGAGGAATTCATCCTGCATCGCGACGAAGCATACATCGGTGTGCTCATCGACGACTTGGTCACGAAAGGTGTCGACGAACCCTACCGAATGTTCACCTCCCGCGCAGAATACCGCATCCTGCTGCGACAGGACGATGCCGACATGCGACTCACCGAACGCGGTTTCCGCATCGGGCTGGCAACGGCGGAGCGCTACGAACGCATGAAACGGAAACGTGACGCCATCGACGCCATCGTCGCCTTTGCCGAAAAGTTCTCGCTGAAACCCGCACTGATAAACGACGCCCTCACGCAATTAGGCACAACGCCGCTGCAACACGGCTGCAAACTCTACGAACTGCTGGGACGGCCGCAAATCACGCTGCAGAACATCCTTCCGCACATTGCCCCACTCCACAACGAAATCGACCGCGTCTGCGGCACGGATGTGCAGTGGCGCAACGAAGTCATCGAAGCAGCAGAAATCCGCATCAAGTACAGCGGCTACATCATACGGGAGAGAGAAATGGCTGAAAAGATGAACCGGCTGGAGAACATCCGCATCAAGGACAAATTCGATTACCTCAACATGAACAACATCACCATAGAGGCGCGGCAGAAACTCTCTGCCATCAACCCCGAAACACTGGCACAGGCATCGCGCATCCCCGGAGTTTCGCCAAGCGACGTGAACGTCCTCATGGTGCTGTGCAATAAGTAGACGCAGCGCCACACTGCAGAGTGGCAATCTCAAGACCAATGTTCCACGTGAAACAAATTAACCATACAATAATTGAAAATCATGAAAACGTTTGAAGAAACTCTCGTCGACTCCGACAACATTCAGTATCTGAAAAAAAATCTGCGCAGCATTGAGGACTTTCCCGTGCAGGGCATCAACTTCCGCGATGTAACGACGTTGTTCAAGGATGCCAAATGCATCGAAATCATGGACGACGAATTGTATGAACTTTACAAGGACAAAGGCATCACGAAGGTGGTCGGCATCGAATCGCGCGGCTTCGTGATGGGTGCCATTCTGGCTCGCCGACTCGGCGCAGGACTCGTCATGTGTCGCAAACCCGGCAAACTGCCGGCAGAAACCGTCAGCCAGACGTTCAAGAAAGAGTACGGAGAAGACACCATCGAAATACACAAAGATGCCATCGACGAGAACGATGTCGTGCTCATTCACGACGACTTGCTCGCCACGGGCGGAACCATCAAGGCCGCTTGGGACTTGGTCAAGAAATTCCATCCGAAGAAATGCTACATGAACTTCATCATCGAAATTCGCGATGAAGGTCTTTTCGGACGCGAAAACATAGGGGATGGCATCGAAGTCACTTCACTCCTGACGTACTGAGACTGCATTTCCGACGCAACGAAACTGCAGACTCGACGCAACGAAACTTCGGAGCAAACAGCACGATTTCAGAGAATTAGTGTTGAATTGTTTCACATGGAACAATCTTTATGAGTAAAGACGAGGAACGCATTGCACGGCTGAAGAACATTGTCCTCACGCTGCCAGAGACACCGGGCTGCTACCAATATTTAGATGAACAGAACAACATCATCTACGTTGGTAAAGCCAAAAATCTCAAGCGGCGCGTGTCGTCGTATTTCAACAAAACGCAGCAAACGCGCAAGACGCAAATCCTCGTTTCAAAAATTCAGAATATCCACTACATCGTCGTTCCTTCGGACGAAGACGCCCTACTCTTGGAGAACAATCTCATCAAGAAATATCAGCCGCGCTACAACATTCTGCTCAAGGACGACAAGACTTATCCGTCCGTCTGCGTAACCAACGAATATCTGCCGCGAGTGTTCAAGACACGGAACATCAACAGCAAGGCAGGCACGTTCTATGGGCCTTACTCCCATGCAGGCACACTCAACAACATGCTCGAACTTATCGGGAAAATGTACCAAATCCGGCGGTGTCGGATGCCGATGACGGAGGAAATGATTGCGCAGCGGAAATTCAAAACCTGTTTAGAATACCACATCAAGAACTGCCTTGCACCTTGCGTCGGACTGCAGTCGCGCGAGGAATACATGGAAAGCATCGATGAAATCAGAGAAATTCTGAAAGGAAATACCCGCATCATCTGCCAGAAAATGCTCCGCGAAATGGAAAAACTATCGGAGCAGATGCGTTTCGAAGAAGCGATGCAATTGAAAAAGAAGTACGATTTGGCGCGTGAATTTGTCGAAAAGAGCGAAGTGATTGCGAACTACGAGCACGACATCGACGTGTTCAGTGTTGCCGACGAAGAAAAATCGTGCTACATCAACTACCTACACGTTACCAACGGGTGCATCAATCAGGCATTCACATTCGAATATAAAAAGAAAATCGACGAATCTCCCGAGGATATGCTGGCGTTGGGCATCGTGGAAATGCGCGAAAGATATAAAAGTACGGCGAAGGAAATTGTCGTGCCGTTTCCGATAGAAATCGAACTGAAAGGCATTACGCTCACCGTTCCTGTCCGTGGCGACAAGAAACATCTCCTCGATTTGTCGTTGGCGAACGTGCGCCAATACAAATTCGACAAGATGAAGCAGGCTGAACGCCTCAATCCCGAGCAAAGAAGCGTGAATTTGCTGCGCGAACTGCAGAAGAAATTGGGGTTGGAGAAACTGCCGATGACGATTGAATGCTTCGACAATTCCAACATACAAGGGAGCGATGCCGTTGCCGGTTGCGTCGTATTCCGCAAGGCGAAACCCAGCAAGCAGGACTATCGTAAGTACAACATCAAGACCGTTGTCGGCCCCGACGACTACGCCTCCATGGCAGAGGTGGTCGAACGCCGCTACAGGCGGATGCTGGAAGAGGGCAGCAGCCTTCCCGACCTCATCATCACTGACGGCGGAAAGGGACAAATGGAGGTCGTGCGCCATGTCGTGGAAGACGTGCTTGGCGTTCACATCCCCATCGCGGGTCTTGCGAAGGACAACCGCCACCGCACGTCGGAATTGCTGTTCGGATTTCCGGCAAAGACGATTGGAATTGAACTCAATTCGCCTCTGTTTCAGTTTCTTACGCGCATTCAAGACGAGGTACACCGCTATGCCATCACCTTCCACCGCGATAAGCGGAGCAAGCATCAGTTGACTTCGGAACTGGACTCTATCAAAGGAATAGGAGAAGCGACTAAAACGCTGTTGCTCAAGAAGTTCCGCAGCGTGAAGCGAATTCGTGAGGCAACTGAAGAACAAATTGCGGAAGTCGTGGGCAATGCTAAAGCAAAACTGCTGAAAGCGGCTCTAAATCCGTGATATTTAGCGACTTCGACATCATCACACGATTTTTACATTCAAACATACAGCAACTATGAGAGCAGTTCTCCAACGCGTGAGCCACGCTGCAGTCAGCATCGAACACCGCCCCAAAGCCCAAATCGGCAAAGGTTTGCTGGTGCTCGTCGGTTGCGAAAACGCCGATACGGACGAAGACATTGCGTGGTTGAGCAAGAAGATAGTCAATCTGCGGATTTTCAACGACGAAAACGGAGTGATGAACCGCAGCATTCTCGATGAAAACGGCGAAATTCTCGTGGTCAGCCAGTTCACCCTGTGGGCATCCTATAAGAAAGGCAACCGCCCGTCGTACCTGCGTGCGGGCAATCCGGAGCAGACTACCCTACTCTACGAACGCTTCTGCCAACGTCTGTCTGCCGACCTCGGAAAGGCCGTCGGAACGGGCGAGTTCGGCGCAGACATGCAGGTGGAACTGCTGAACGACGGCCCCGTCACCATCTGTATGGACACGAAGAACAAGGAATAAGGCTATCAGCAAGAAAACATACTATCAATCAATTCATTAGCACTATGGAACATCTACATCACGAACACCACCACCACGATGGTTGCGAATGTGGTCATCATCATCATTGCGATGACGAACAAGACTTGACGAAGTACGAGCAGATTTTCGCGCTCTACCCCTGTGACATCGACGACGAGAAGGTGGCACGACAGGTCAAAATCCTGCTCGACGAACACTTGGAAGAGAACAACACGGCCGAAGTGAAGAAATTTCTGCTCAACTCCGTGGAACTCACCACCCTCAAAACCACCGACAGCGAGGACAGCGTGCTCCGTTTCGTCGAAAAAGTCAACGAATTTGACGACAAATATCCCGAACTCGGCCATGTTGCCACCGTCTGCGTCTATCCTAATTTTGCGAAAATCTGCCACGACAATCTCGAAAACGAAGATGTTGAAATCGCTTGTGTTTCAGCCTGTTTCCCGTCGTCGCAGTCTTTCCTCGAAGTAAAAATTGCCGAAACAGCCCTCGCCCTGCAGGACGGCGCGACGGAAATCGACATCGTGATGCCCGTAGGCAAATTCCTCGCAGGCGACTACGAAGGCGTTTGCGATGAGATTAGCGAACTGAAAGCCGTCTGCGGTACGCGAAAACTGAAGGTCATCCTCGAAACCGGTTGTCTGCAGACGGCTTCCAACATCAAGAAAGCCTCGCTGCTCGCCATGTACGCCGGTGCCGACTACATCAAGACGTCGACCGGAAAACTCGAACCTGCCGCCACACCCGAAGCCGCCTTCGTGATGTGTCAGGCCATCAAGGAATACTACGAAAAGACGGGCATCCAGATTGGTTTCAAGCCCGCCGGCGGCATGAAGACCGTGGCAGACGCGCTTGCCTACTATACCATTGTCAAAGAGGTACTTGGCGAACGCTGGCTCACCAATCAGTGGCTTCGTCTCGGCACCAGTTCGTTGGCAAACAAACTGCTCTCCGACATCACCGGCGAGGAGGTCAAGTTCTTCTGACAGACCACCCTACCCTGCTGCAATGACATGGCAGCAAAGGCAATCTGACTGCCGAAAAAAGCGCAAAAAAAGACTATAGTCTGCACATTTTCAGACTGCAGTCTGCATATACACAAGACTATAGTTTCGTGAAAAAAAGACTCCGATGAAAAAATCACGAAA
>JAFLUS010000096.1 GCA_022508685.1 Prevotellaceae bacterium
CACTTCAGTTCAATTTGGAGTGCACTCCAGATGCAACGAAAGTGCACTCCAAATTTCACAAAAGTGCAGTATAGGGCAACCCATTCATTCTGAGCACGTTACGAAATGTGAAAATTTTGAGCCATTTTTGGACGTCTTGAGGGAGTTAGTTGCGAATTTCGCAACTAACTCCTTCGCTTTTGCATCGGCATGACTGGCTGCAACGACGGACGAGGGAGGAAGGCGGCGGACAAATTCAGTTAAAAATTCTGATTGGCAGGCAAAAAAGTTACAAAAATGCAATTTTGTGTCAGCAAAAATGCCTAACTTTGCAGTCTGAAAGCGCACACAGCGAGGTGTACATGCTGAGAGGTGTGCGTTGCACACAGCATCTGAAATTTTGTAAGAACTTGAATGACATGAAACAAATCCGTAAGGCATTGGTGTCGGTCTACCACAAGGACGGACTCGACGAACTGCTGGCTGCGCTCCACAAGAATGGCGTGGAATTTGTAAGCACAGGCGGCACACAGGCTTTCATCGAAGGCTTGGGTTACAAGTGTGAGAAGGTGGAAACGCTGACGACGTATCCGTCAATTCTTGGCGGTCGCGTGAAGACGTTGCACCCCAAAATCTTTGGCGGCATTCTGGGTCGTCGCGAACTGGATTCGGACGTTGCCGAAATGGCGCACTACGACATTCCCGCCATCGACCTCGTCATCGTCGACCTCTATCCCTTCGAGGAGACCGTGGCTTCGACGACGGACGAACAGGCCATCATCGAAAAAATCGACATCGGCGGCATCAGCCTCATCCGTGCGGCTGCAAAGAACTTTGCCGACGTGGTCATCGTGCCCGAAAAGGCTGCCTACGCCACGTTGCTCGACATCGTGAACAAGCAGGGTGCGCAGACCACTCGTGAACAGCGCAAGCAGTTTGCAAAGCAGGCTTTTGCAGTAAGTTCGCACTACGACACTGCCATCCACCAATATTTCGCATCGTGCACGCAAGCCGACTGATGGTTCGCACTGACGCCAGTTAACGGATTTTCACTCTCAATAAGTTTTGTTATAAACGCACAGCATAGAAAATGGGATTTTTTAGTTTGACCCAAAATATCGCGATGGACCTCGGCACTGCCAACACCATCATCACGGTGAACGGCAAGATTGTTGTCGACGAGCCATCGGTCGTGGCACTCGACCGCCAAACCAAGAAGATGATTGCGGTGGGTGAGAAAGCCAAATTGATGCACGAGAAAGCCAACGACAAAATCGTCACTTCACGTCCGTTGCGCGACGGCGTCATTGCCGACTTCAACGCGTGCGAGCAAATGATGCGCGGCCTCATCAAGAAGGTGAAGACCGGTCATCACTTGTTCTCGCAATCGCTGCGCATGGTCATCGGCGTGCCTTCGGGTTCGACCGAAGTGGAACTGCGTGCCGTCCGCGACAGCGCCGAACATGCCGGCGGACGCGACGTCTACCTGCTGTTCGAGCCTATGGCTGCCGCTATCGGCATCGGTCTCGACGTTGAAGCGCCGGAAGGCAACATGGTGGTCGACATCGGCGGCGGAAGCACCGAGATTGCCGTCATCTCGCTCGGCGGCATCGTCACGAACAACTCTATCCGCATTGCCGGCGACGAACTTACGGCTGACATCCAAGACTACATGAGCCGTCAGCACAACATGAAGGTCAGCGAACGCATGGCGGAACGCATCAAAATCAACGTCGGTTCTGCACTGACCGAACTGCCTGCCGACCAAGTGCCCGAAGACTACGTGGTACATGGCCCGAACCGCATCACGGCTCTTCCGCTCGAAGTTCCCGTCAACTATCAGGAAATCGCGCACTGCATCGACAAGACGATTGCAAAAATCGAAACGGCAGTGCTCAGCGCGTTGGAGCAGACACCGCCCGAACTCTATGCCGACATCGTGAAGAACGGCATCTGGCTCAGCGGTGGCGGCGCATTGCTGCGCGGACTCGACAAGCGTCTGACGGACAAAATCAAGATTCCATTCCACATTGCCGAAGACCCGTTGCACAGCGTGGCAAAGGGAACGGGAATTGCGCTGAACAACGTGCACAACTTCTCTTTCCTAATGAGTTAAAGGCACGACGACGCGTCTTCTCTCCGGACAGTCATCGACATACGCTTTCGCAACGGCTTCATGCGCAATCTGATAGACTTTCTGCAGCGGCACTCTTATTGGCTGGTGTTCCTCGTCCTTGAGGTCATCAGCCTTGTCTCGCTCTTTAGGTTCAACCACTATCAGGGCAGCGTATTCTTCACCACGGCCAACGACGCAGTGGGCAGCATCTACCAAGCGACGAGCACGGTCGTGTCCTATTTCAACCTGAAAGAAGAGAACGTGGCGCTCGAAGCCGAGAACGAACGGCTGCGCCAAGAACTGCTCGCGCTGAAGGCTCGGCAACGCGCTGAAGAAAGCGAAACCGAAGCCGTCGCCGACTCCGCCCTGCTGCCCTACAACCTTGTCGGTGCACAAATCGTGAACGCCACCCTCCACCGCAGCAACAACCTGCTCACCATCAATCGCGGAAGTGCCGACGGCATTGCACCCGAAATGGGTGTCGTCTGCTCGCGCGGCGTGGTCGGCATCGTCTATCTCACGTCGGCGCACTACAGCATCGTCATTCCGCTGCTGAACACCAGTTCCAAAGTCAGTTGCCGACTCGATTCCACCAACTACTTCGGCACGATGCAGTGGCGATACGGCAGTCCCGAAACATCCTACGTATCGGGCATTCCGCGACACGCGAAAGTGAAGGTGGGCGACATCGTCGAGACGAACGGATATTCCGACATCTTCCCCGAAGGCATCCCTGTCGGCAAAGTCACGAAAATCGGCAATTCGGGCGACGGGCTGGCATACGAACTCACCGTCAGGCTGTTCACCGACTTCGCCACGTTGCGCAACGTGTCCGTCATCACCGACTATCGGCAGCCCGAACGGCACGAATTGGAACAATATGCCGATTCGCTCATCAACCAATCGTCCTAATCCCCTACGGCATGAGTACAACCATTCTCAATCGGTGCATCCGCATGATTTTGCTGCTCGTCGTGCAGTTGGTCGTGATGAACCACATCCACCTGCTCGGCTATGGCACACCCATCGTCATCGGTTGCCTCACGATGAAATTTCATCGCAACGCATCGCGCACAGGTCTGCTGCTGTGGGGATTTGCAACAGGCTTACTCTACGACATCTTCAGCAACACGATGGGCATGGGCATGGCATCGTGCACGCTGCTCGCCATGCTCCAACCCGCGCTGCTCCACCTCTACATGCCGCGTGATGCAGCCGACGACCTCCGTCCATCGATGCACAGCATGGGACGAGTGCGCTATCTCACCTACGCCCTCACCACCCTGCTCCTGTTCCACATCACCTTCTATGCACTCGATGCCTTCACCATTGCCAACTGGCAACTCACGCTGCTCGGCATCGGCATCGGTACAGCCATCGCCTTCATCTTCGCGTGGCTTGTCGACTTGATGACCAACCCGAAAGCCGTCGGCGAATAATTGCACAACCCTTAAGCAGCACACGACTTTGGCAACAGACTCGAACATTCTGGATACACGCAAATACGTGATTGGCGGCATTGCCCTTGTCATTGTCGTCTGCTACATCGTGCGCCTTGCGTTCCTGCAACTCTTCAGCAGCGACTATCAAGACCGCGCTGCCAACAACGCCTTCTACCGCAACATCATCTATCCTTCACGCGGTGCCATCTACGACCGCAACGGCGAATTGCTCGTCTACAACAAGCCGGCATACGACATCATGGTCGTCATGCGCGAAGTGCCCGGACTCGACACGCTCGACTTCTGCGAAACGCTCGGCATGACGCGCGAGCAGTTCGACCACCGCATGGAAAGCATCAAAGACCGCACGAAAAATCCCGGCTTTTCCATGTACACCCAGCAATTGTTCATGGGACAGATACCGGCAGAGGAATTTTCCACGTTCCAAGAAAAGATGTTCCGCTTCCGCGGCTTCTACATCCGCCAACGCACGGTGCGCGAATACTCCTTTCCGCATTTGGCACACGTGCTGGGCGACGTGGGCGAAGTGTCGCAGAAGCAAGTGGAGGACGACCCTTACTATCAACCGGGCGACCGCATCGGCACCATCGGCGTGGAACGCAGTCACGAAATCGACCTTCGAGGCGAAAAAGGCGTGGAAGTGCTGTTGCGCGATGCCAACGGCCGCATTCAGGGGCACTATCAGAATGGTGCGCTCGACCGCAAGCCCGTGCCCGGAAAGAACCTTACGCTCAGCATCGACCTGAAACTGCAAGCATTGGGCGAACGGCTGATGGAGGGCAAACTCGGCGCCATCGTCGCCATCGAACCGAAGACGGGCGAAGTGCTCTGCCTCGTTTCGTCACCCACCTACGACCCCCGCCGTCTCGTCGGCAAGGAACGTGCGAACCTCTACAAGGAATTGGGTGCAAACCCGCTCAAGCCGCAACTCAACCGCGCCATTCTCGGAACCTATCCGCCCGGTTCCACCTTCAAGACGTCGCAGGCACTGACCTTCATGCAGGAAGGCATCATCACGCCGCAGACGTCCTACTCCTGTTCGCGCGGCTTCCACCACAAAGGCATGAAAGTCGGTTGCCACGGACATGGCTCACCGCTGCCACTCATTCCCGCCATTGCCACCTCGTGCAACGGCTACTTCTGCTGGGGACTCTACCACATGCTGAGCAACCGCAAGCAGTACGACTCCCTGCACGAAGCCATGACCACGTGGAAAGACTACATGGTGTCGATGGGCTTCGGCTACCGGCTCGGCATCGACCTCCCGAGCGAAGCACGCGGCATGATTCCGAACGCCGACTACTACGACAGCCGTTTCAAGAAGCAATGGAACCCATTGAGCGTCATCTCTATCGCCATCGGACAGGGCGAGGTGCTGCTCACTCCGTTGCAGATTGCCAATCTCGGCGCCACCATCGCCAACCGTGGCTACTACATCACGCCGCACGTCGTGAAAGACGTGCAAGACTGCGCACTGCCCGACAGCATGACGCAGCGCCACTACACCCTCACCGATACAGCATACTATCACTTCGTCGTCGACGGCATGCGTCGTGCCGTCACGGGCGGTACGTGCCGTGCCGCCAATACCACGATGTACGAAGTTTGCGGAAAGACCGGAACGGCACAGAACCCACACGGACAAGACCACTCCGCCTTCATGGGCTTCGCACCGATGAACGACCCGCAGATTGCCATCTGCGTCTATGTCGAGAACGGCGGGTTCGGCGCCACCTTCGGCGTACCCATCGGCGCACTCATGATGGAGCAATACATCAACGGACAACTCTCCGACGCCAGCGAAGCCAAGGCCACAGCCATGCAGCACCGCCACATCAGTTACGAAGCACGCACCGGACGTGAACAGCGACGCGCAGAAAAGAAAAATCATGCAGAAAGACCCGAACAATAAAGGAATATTCCTCTCGCTCGATTGGCTCACCATCGGCTTCTACCTCATCTTCGTCGTGTGGGGCTGGTTCTCCGTATGCGGAGCCAGTTACGACGTAGCCCACCCCGACGTATTCGGCTTCGGCAGCAACAGCGGCAAGCAACTCATGTGGATAGGCACCGCCGTCGCATTGGGCGGAGCACTGCTCTTCATCGAAAAGCGATTTTACGACACATCCGCCTATTTCATCTATGCCCTGCTGATGCTGCTGCTCGTCGTCACCATCTTCATCGCACCCGACACCAAAGGCTCGCGCTCATGGATACCCCTCGGCAGCATCAAACTGCAACCCGCCGAATTCAGCAAGTTCGCCGTAGCCCTCGCCCTTGGAAAATACATGAACCGCTACGGCTTCAGCCTCGACAAGCCGAAAGACTTTGCACGCATCGTCGGCATGATACTCCTCCCCATGCTCCTCATCGTCTGCCAGAAAGAGACCGGCTCCGCCCTCGTCTACCTCGCCTTCTTCCTCGTGCTCTACCGCGAAGGCATGACCGGTTCGCTGCTCTTCACCGCTTTCGCCTGCGTCGTCTACTTCGTCGTCGGCATCCGCTACGGCGACGACACCATGGAGCAGATGCCCGTCTCCGTCGGCGAATTCGCCGTACTGCTCATCGCCCAACTCTTCACCACCGGCATGACGTGGGTCTACAGCCAGAACCGGCTTGCCCTGCAAATCATGTTCTACGGCGGCGTCGGCACCTCGCTCCTCGCCATCCTCTTCTCCGCCTACGTCATTCCCTTCAACGTCTGCTACGTCCTGCTCGGCATCTGCCTCCTGCAGTTCGCCTACCTCGTCGGACTCGCCATTCACCACCGCCTCTACCGCTACGCCCTCATCGCCGCCTTCTCGCTCCTCAGCACCTCCTTCTTCTACATCGCCGACACCATGCTCCAGCACCTCGACGACCACCAGCGCGTCCGCATCGAGATACTCCTCGGCAAGAAAGAAGACATACGCGGAGCAGGCTACAACGTCAACCAAGCCAAAATCGCCATCGGTTCGGGCGGAATGCACGGAAAAGGCTTCCTCAACGGCACGCAGACCAAACTCAAGTACGTGCCTGAGCAAGACACCGACTTCATCTTCTGCACCGTCGGCGAAGAAGAAGGCTTCGTCGGTTCAGCCGCCGTCCTCATCTTCTACCTCTTCTTCATCTGGCGGCTCATCGCCCTCGCCGAACGCCAGCCCGACACCTTCGGGCGCGTCTACGGCTACTGCGTCTGCTGCATCTTCCTCTTCCACCTCTTCGTCAACATCGGCATGGTGCTCGGGCTCACCCCCGTCATCGGCATTCCCCTCCCCTTCTTCTCCTACGGCGGTTCCTCACTATGGGGCTTCACCATCCTCCTCTTCATCTTCCTCCGCATGGATGCCGAACGCAACTTGAAACGGAAGTAACGTTTCGCCCAATTCGGAATTTATTGTAAAAATGCAGTAAATTTCGAATAGGACACTGGCGCATACGAAAATGAAGCATGGAAAGCCACCAAAACATGGCATTTTTCCCACATATTTTCAGCCTATGAAAACATGATAAAATTGGTATGCATAAACGTTTTTAGTGGTATGCATAAACCATTTTACGTTTATGCATAAGCGTATTATAGGTTTGTGCATAAGAGAAAAAACGTTTATGCACACCAAATTTAAGCGGATTGAAAAGCATGATTACATACAATAAAGGCGCACGACCAGTGATGCGGTCGTGCGCCTTTGTTTGTAT
>JAFLUS010000097.1 GCA_022508685.1 Prevotellaceae bacterium
TCGGAAATAGCGCGTTCAAAGGCTGCGAAAGCCTCAAGAGCATCTGCATTCCTGACTCCGTCACTTTTATCGGAAATAGCGCGTTCTTTGGCTGCGAAAGCCTCAAAAGCATCTGCATTCCTGATTCTGTCACTTTTATCGGAGATAGCGCGTTCCAACGCTGCGAAAGTCTCAAGAGCATCTGCATTCCTGAATCTGTCACTTCTATCGGAGAGTATGCGTTCTGGTACTGCAGTAGCCTTAAAACGATTTACTGCTATGCCCCTACACCACCATCTCTAAACTACTCGTTCGATAATACAAAATCCTCGATGTGCCTCCATGTGCCTGTAGGAACAAAACATTTGTATGCCGAAGCAGATGAATGGAAAGATTTTGGAACGATTGTCGACGACCTCTAACCACAAAACGGATAATCGTCCGTCCAAGCAGTGAACCCTAAAGTTGAAATCACATCTTTAGGGTTCAACTTTTATGCAGCCCTTTCGGTTCTTCATAAATGCAAGCGAGCGGGAACAACAAAAGTGTAAAATAGGGCTCAATCCGCGCTTTTTGGTGATTTTCAGCGAGAAAACGAATATTTTTGCGTAACTTTGCCGCTCGAAATCAGCATAAGTAAAAAAATTTGATTAGGATGACATTTGAAGAATTGGGCGTATCGCAGGAAATACGTCAGGCAATCGAAGAATTAGGATTTGTACAACCCATGCCCGTTCAGGAGCAAGTCATTCCCTTCCTCTTGGGACACAACAACGACGTGGTGGCACTGGCACAGACGGGAACGGGCAAAACGGCGGCTTACGGACTGCCGCTGCTGCAGAAAATCTCACTCAACGAAGGAATTGAAGATACGAAATACGAAGGCGTCCGCGTGCAAGCCGTCGTCATCGCACCCACACGCGAATTGTGCTTGCAAATCAGCGACGACCTGAAATCTTACTCCAAATACATCAACGGACTGCATGTCCTCCCCGTCTACGGCGGTTCAAGCATCGAGACGCAAATCCGCGCACTGAAGAAGGGCGTACAGGTCATCGTGGCAACGCCCGGCAGACTGGTCGACCTCATGAAGCGCGGCGTGGCAAAACTCGATGCCGTGGAAAACGTCGTGCTCGACGAAGCCGACGAGATGCTGTCAATGGGATTTTCGGAAAGCATCGACGAAATTCTCGAAGGCGTGCCCGAAAACCGCAACACGCTGCTGTTCTCGGCTACGATGAGCAAGGAAATCGAACGCATCAGCAAGAACTATCTGCGCAATGCAACGGAAATCGTCGTCGGAAGCCGCAACGAAGGTGCCGAACTCGTCAACCACATCTACTACCTCGTACAGGCCCGCGACAAATACAATGCTCTCAAGCGCGTTGCCGACTACTATCCCGAGATTTACGCCATCATCTTCTGCCGCACGCGAATGGAGACGCAGGAGATTGCCGACAAACTCATCAAGGACGGCTACAATGCCGAGTCGCTGCACGGCGAACTGTCGCAGGCACAGCGCGACCAGACGATGGCAAAATTCCGCAACCACACGGTGCAACTGCTCGTCGCTACCGACGTGGCGGCACGCGGCCTCGACGTCGACAACCTCACGCACGTCATCAACTACGGACTGCCCGACGACATCGAAAGTTACACCCACCGCAGCGGACGAACGGGAAGAGCGGGAAAGGCGGGAACGAGCATCTGCATCATCCACGTCAAGGAACGCGGAAAGGTGCGTGCCATCGAAAAGCAGATAGGCAAGCAGTTCGTGGCTGAAACGCTGCCTTCGGGCGAGGAAATCTGCCGCAAGCAACTGATGAAGGTCATCGACGACATCGAGAAAGTGGAGGTCAACGACGAAATGATTGCACCCTTCATGGACGACATCTACCGCAAGTTCGAACTCATGGAACGCGACGAAATCGTCAAGAAAATGGTGTCGATGCAGTTCAACCAGTTCCTCAACTATTATAAGAACGCCCCCGAAATCATCCAGCCCAGCGCCAACGGCAAAGTGGCTGAAGAACGCATGGGCAGACGCGAGCGCGGCAAGAACCGCAACGAGCGTCGCGGCGGCAGCAGCAAGCAGGCTGAAGCGGGATACACGCGCCTGTTCATCAACATCGGCAAGAAAGACCGCCTCAATCCGCGTTCGCTGATGGGATTTGTCAACCGCCACGCCCAGAACCAGCACTTCAACATCGGACGCATCGACCTGATGAACACGTACAGTTTCTTCGAAGTGCCCGAAGAGCAGACTTCCGACGTGATTGCTGCACTCAACAACAGCAATTTCGACGGACGGACGGTGAGCGTCGAAATCACCGACAACGCATCTGCCCCACGCACGCGCGACGATTTCTCCAACGGCAGACGCCAGTCTTTCCGCAACGAGAAGAAAGACAAGAAAGCGAAAAAGCGCAATAAGAAGTATGCCGACGACGCAGCCTTCGCTGCACCGAAGCCGAAAAGCGACGGACGTCCCGCATGGGCGCAGTTCTTCGAAGGACAAGTAGAAAACCAACCCTTCTACGGCATATTCGAAAAGAAGAAAAAGAAAGCGAAAAACAAGAAATAACACCTCAGCACCATGAACGTATTTCAACACGTCAGCGACATCGGTTCGCTCGACGTCGCACTCCGCGAAGCCTTCGACATCAAGCGCGACCGCTATCAGTTCCAGTCGCTCGGCAAGAACAAGACTGCCCTGCTCATCTTCTTCAACAACAGCCTGCGCACGCGCCTGTCTACGCAGAAGGCAGCACTCAACCTCGGCATGAACGTCATCGTGCTCGACGTCAACCAAGGTGCGTGGAAACTCGAGACGGAGCGCGGCGTCATCATGGACGGCGACAAGAGCGAACACCTGCTCGAAGCCATTCCCGTCATGGGTTCGTACTGCGACATCATCGGCGTGCGCTCCTTCGCCACGTTTGAAAATCGTCGCGACGACTACGAAGAGAAAATCCTCAATCAGTTCATCCGCTACAGCGGACGTCCCGTCTTCTTCATGGAAAGTGCCACCGTGCATCCGCTACAGGCCTTTGCCGACCTCATCACCATCGAAGAATACAAGACGAAACCGCGTCCGAAGGTCGTGCTGACGTGGGCACCGCATCCCAAAGCCCTCCCGCAAGCCGTTCCCAACTCCTTCGCAGAATGGATGAACGCAGCCGACGTCGACTTCGTCGTCACTCATCCCGAAGGTTATGAACTCGACCCGCAGTTCGTCGGCAACGCCCGCGTCGACTACGACCAGATGCACGCCTTCGAGCACGCCGACTTCATCTATGCCAAGAACTGGAGTTGTCCGGGTGTCACACGTCCCGAAGACTACGGAAAAATCCTCTCCACCGACCGCTCGTGGACGGTGGATGCCCGACACATGGCAGTAACCGACAACGCCCGCTTCATGCACTGCCTGCCCGTTCGCCGCAACATGATTGTTACCGACGACGTCATCGAATCGCCCAACAGCATCGTCATCCCCGAAGCCGCCAATCGCGAAATCTCCGCCACGGTCGTGCTCAAGCGAATGCTCGAAGCCCTGTAAACATCATTTCACATAACTGCTCTTCAGGCGTATGCATTTCTCCGTGCATGCGCCTGAAATTTTATCTCTATTATATATATTCTTTTATTTTTTAAGAAAACTTTTTTTGATAATGATGATAGTCTGTCGACAGTGTTGAAAACAAAATGTTAAAAAACTTGCATGATAAGTTATTGTACGGAGAACCGAAGTCAGCCATGTCGTTGTCAACACCTCAATTCACTGACCTTCATGCTGCTTCGCGCCCTTGTCAACACCCTGTACACAACTTCGGCTGTTCATTATTTTCCGTCCGGATTTGTCCTCAATCCTGTTCACAATCCTGTACATATTTTCCTGAAAACTTTCGCTAACTTTTCTTGCCGCTTCACAGCCGTCGTCGGTATATAAAAATCAGCAGAAATTGCAACATAAAGTTTTCAATTTTTTTCGACAACTTGTGAACACCCTTCTCCACAACGCCTGTTCAAAACTCTTTTTCCAAAATCATTGTATAATGGATTTTATCCATTGTACAATACGGCAGTTTCGGCGAAAATCCTTAACTTTGCAGCCTAAAATTCCATTTCAAAACAAAATCGAAGATGAAACATTCACCGAAAGAATATGTGTTGGTAACGCGCCCGTGGTCGTTTCCGGCGAGCGCCATGCCCGTCATCGTGTCGTTGGCATGGCTGTTTGCCCGTCATCAATCGGTCAATCCGTGGATAGGGCTGTGGACGTTGCTCACCATCATCATTGTGCATGCAGCCGGCAACGTGTGGAGCGACTATTTCGACTTCAAGAGCGGTGTCGACCGCGACGATACGTATGGCGTGAAAATCCTGACGAGCGGCCAGTTCCAACCGAAGGAAATCATGCGGATTTCCATCGTGCTGCAACTGGCAGCCCTCGTTTCGGGCATCGCCTTGGTGTGCGCCACCGGCTCGACGTTGCTGTGGATAGGCGTAGCCGGCATTCTGCTCTCGCTGTGCTATCCGCCGCTGAAGTACATGGCACTCGGCGACGTCGTCATTTACCTCTGCTACGCCTTTCTGCCCATGACGGGCGTGACGTTCATCTGCACCGGCGCCATTCAGTGGGACGTGCTTTGGCTGAGCGCACCGGTCGGGCTGATAACAATATCCATTCTCCATGCCAACAACACCCGCGACATTGAAACCGACCGACGTGCGGGCATCAGCACGTTGGCAATGATGATGGGGCAGACGACGTCGGCAGTGCTCTATTGCGCCGAAGTGCTCATCCCGTTCTTCTGGATGCTGCTGCTCGCCGTGCTCGGCATCGTGTCGTGGTGGACATCGCTCGTGTGGCTCGTGTTTCCGCTGTCGATGAAGAACGTGCGCACGATGATGAGTTATCGGCAAGGAGGCGTGGCAGCCTTTGCCCGGCTCGACGAAGCCTCTGCGCAGTTGCAACTCGCCTTCAGTCTGCTGCTCTCCGTCGGATTGCTGCTTTCCCACTATTTAGGCTGAAACGACGCATGAAGCAAGTCACGTTTTCCGTCGGCATCGCCTTCGTCCTGTGGACACTGATGTTCTCTCCGTGGACGGCACCTCACCTGAATTTCTGGTGGGCAATGGCCACGTCCGCCCTGCTGCTCATGACGTGGGTGGCAGCCACGTGCAGAGATACGTTCCGTCTGCTGCGGTTTGCGCCGACCGACATCGCGCTCGGCATCGCCGTCGCTGCCGCCCTGTGGGCAGTGTTCTACGCAGGCGACGCCCTCTCGTCAGCCATTCTGCCCTTCGCCCGTCCGCAAGTCGACGGCATCTATGCCATGAAGGACGGACAATCCCCCGTGCTCCTGTCCGCACTGCTGCTGCTCGTCATCGGTCCCGCCGAAGAAATCTTCTGGCGAGGCTACGTACAGCGCACCCTTGCCCGGCGCACCAACCCCAATCGTGCCTTCATCGTCACGACCCTCGTCTACACCCTCGTCCACATCGCATCCTTCAACTTCATGCTCATCATGGCAGCCATGGTGTGCGGCATCGCTTGGGGCGGACTCTACCGCCTCTTCCCCCGCCGGTTCGGCGCCATCGTCCTCTCCCACGCATTGTGGGACGCATTGGTGTTCATCTGGCTCCCTATCTGACAACACCCCGAACAACTGAAAACATATATATGGAAAAGATTGGCGTATTTTGTTCTTCAAACGACGCAGTAGCCGACATCTTCAAGCAAGCCGCACGCGAGTTGGGCGAATGGATGGGCACTGCCGGCAAGACACTGGTATATGGCGGCAACGCCTCCGGACTGATGGAAATCGTCGCACAGTCTGTCCACCGCAACGGCGGACGCGTCTACGGCGTCATCCCCCGCAAGTTGGTGCAGGAAGGCCGCGTCAGCGATGCCGTCGACGTCGCCTTCCACTGCGAAGACCTCAGCGACCGCAAGCAGTGGCTCATCGGCGAAAGCGAAGCCATCGTCGTCCTCCCCGGCAGCGTCGGCACACTCGACGAAGCCTTCTCCGCCATGGCAGAAAACACCTTCGGAATGCACGACAAGCGCGTCATCTTCTACAACGTCGACGGATTCTACGACCCCCTGTTCCAGTTTCTCGACACCCTGCAGCAGCGCGGCGTCGTCAACAAACCATGGAACGAAGTCTACCTTCGTGCCGACAACCTCGAACAACTCATCACCCACCTCCGCTAATTCCCCAACCACATGGCAAGCAGAAAAGTCGTCGGCATCGGCGAAACCATCATGGACATCATCTTCAAAGACGGCAAACCCACCGCGGCAGTACCCGGCGGCAGCGTCTTCAACGGCATCATATCGCTCGGCCGCCTCGGCACAGACGTCACGATGATAACCGAAATCGGAAACGACCGCGTCGGACAAATCATCCTCGACTTCATGACCGCCAACGGCGTCAACAACCGCCACGTCGCCAAGTACCAGAACGGACGGAGCGCCATCTCCCTCGCATGGCTCAACGAACGCAACGACGCCGAATACATGTTCTACAAAGACTATCCCGCAGCACGCCTCGAAGTGGAATGGCCGCAACTGCAACCCGACGACATCGTCATGATGGGCTCATACTTCGTCCTCAACCCCGTGCTCCGCTCCCGCGTCCACGAATTCCTCACCTACGCACGCCGTCAGGGCGCACTCATCTACTACGACCTCAATTTCCGCAGCAGCCACCGCGCCGAAGCCATCAAAATCTACGCCGACATGCTCGAAAACCTCGAGTTCGCCGACATCGTCCGCGGCTCCACCGAAGACCTCGACAACCTCTTCGGCGAAAGCAATCCGCAGACACTCTACGGCCGCGAAATCTCCTTCTACTGCCGCCACATGCTCTGCACCGACTCCGACGGCGACATCCGCCTCATCACCCCCGACACCCAAAAAAGTTACACCGTCAACCGCGTGCCGACCGTCAGCACCATCGGTGCAGGCGACAACTTCAACGCCGGCATCGTCTACGGACTCCTCCGCCACGACATCCGTCGCGACCAACTCTCCACGCTCCCCCCGTCCGCATGGGACGCCGTCATCCGTTGCGGCATGGACCTCGCCGCCGAAGTCTGCCAAACCTTCGACAACAGCATCTCCCAATCCTTTGCCGACAACTATCGCTGCCGACCTGTCGAAAAAACACTGTAGTCTGCAGAAATTTTCATCGGAGTCTTTTTTTCTCCAAACTATAGTTTCGTGCA
>JAFLUS010000098.1:0-1718 GCA_022508685.1 Prevotellaceae bacterium
ATTCAACGGAAGTGCACTCCAAATTTTGAGTTTGTACGCTATTGATTATCAACAAGTTAGAAAAACGTCCATTTTAACATTTAAGTGTTAAATTTAACATTTCAATTTTAACATTTGCTTTTTTTTTATTACCTTTGCATCGCAAACAATTTCTACACGTAATATGCAGAAAATCATTATCCTCGATTTCGGGTCGCAAACCACGCAGTTGATTGGTCGGCGCGTGCGTGAACTCGATACTTTTTGCGAGATTTTGCCCTACAACAAGTTTCCGAAGGACGATGCCGACGTCATCGGTGTGATTCTGAGCGGAAGTCCGTTCTCTGTCTACGACGAGGCGTCGTTCCACATTGCGCTGGGCGACATCATCGGCCGCTATCCCGTGTTGGGCATCTGCTATGGTGCGCAACTGATGAGCCACGAACTGGGCGGACGGGTCGAACCTGCCGGCAGCCGTGAATACGGACGTGCGCACTTGGAGCGGGTGGACGTTGCCGACCCGCTGCTGCAGGGCATTGGCGACGGGTCGCAGGTGTGGATGAGCCACGGCGACACCATTACGGCGTTGCCCGAAGGTTTCCGCCGCATCGCCTCGACCGACCGCGTGGAGTTGGCTGCCTACACGTCGGAAAAGACGTTGGCTGAAGGTGGCGGCGTATGGGGCGTGCAGTTCCATCCCGAAGTGTTCCACTCGGAACAGGGCACGCAGTTGCTGCGCAACTTCGTTGTCGGCATCTGCGGTTCGCGGCAGGAATGGAGTGCGGCATCGTTCGTCGAGACCACCGTTGCGGAATTGCGCGACCAGTTGGGCAACGACCGCGTGATACTCGGCTTGTCGGGCGGAGTGGACAGCAGCGTGGCTGCCGTGCTGCTTCATCGTGCCATCGGCGACAGGCTGACGTGTATCTTTGTCGACCACGGCATGCTGCGCAAGAACGAGTTTGCCGATGTCATGCGCGACTACGAGGGGCTCGGTCTCCATGTCGTGGGCGTGGATGCGAGCGAACGCTTCTTCAAGGCCCTCGAAGGGGTGGAGGAACCGGAGCGGAAGCGCAAAATCATCGGTGCGGGCTTCATCGACGTGTTCGAAGAAGAGGCACGCAAGGTGGAGGATGCGCGATGGCTGGCTCAGGGCACCATCTATCCCGACCGCATCGAGAGTCTGAACATCACGGGCAAGGTCATCAAGAGTCACCACAACGTGGGTGGTCTGCCCGAACGCATGAACCTGAAATTGTGCGAACCGCTGCGCTGGCTGTTCAAGGACGAAGTGCGTCGCGTGGGTCGCCAACTCAATATGCCTGCTCATCTCATCGACCGCCACCCGTTCCCGGGTCCCGGACTTGCCGTGCGCATCTTGGGCGACATCACGCGCGAGAAGGTGCGTATCCTGCAGGATGCCGACGACATCTTCATCCGCGGATTGCGCGAATATCGCTGCGACGACGGCCGTGCGCTCTACGACCACGTGTGGCAGGCGGGCGTGATTTTGCTGCCGGTGAAGTCGGTCGGCGTCATGGGCGACGAACGCACCTACGAACGTGCCGTTGCCTTGCGTGCCGTCACCTCGACCGACGCCATGACGGCGGACTGGGCGCATCTGCCTTACGACTTCATGGCGCGTGTGTCGAACGACATCATCAACCACGTGCGTGGCGTGAACCGCGTCTGCTACGACATCTCGTCGAAACCGCCCGCAACGATTGAGTGGGAGTGAG
>JAFLUS010000098.1:1818-7078 GCA_022508685.1 Prevotellaceae bacterium
GTCAGAACGGGAGGTCGTCGGTGGCGTCGCCCTGCGTGAAGTCGGTTGGTTGCGCAGGTGCGGCTGCGGGAGCGGGCGCAGCAGCCGGTGCAGCAGCAAACGGGGCAGTCTGTACGGCGGATGCGGCAGCAGGAATTTCGCCCGGAGTGACGCGGTCGACGCGCCATGCGCGGATGTCGTTGTACCAACGGCCTTGGTATTCGCGTGCGTTAATATCGAAGAATACGTTGAGTTCCTCGCCCATCTGGATGTTGAACTGGCGGATTTTGTCTTCACCAAACACGTTGAAACACATCTTGCGCGGATATTGCTCGTGGGTTTCAATCACATATTCTTGCATCATCCACGGATTTCCGGTCGTCTTTGACGCACCGCTGCGTGCTTCTAAAATTGCAATAATCTTTCCTGCTAATTCCATATTGTTTTTCCTTAAATTTGATGCGAATTTACGACTTTCTACGGGATAAAAAGAATTTTCGTCAGATTTTTTTCAAAAAACCGAAAACATTTTATAACTTTGTCTGCCGAATAGGTTTATTGCAACAACTATTAAAACGAAATATCCCATGAGATTCAACGTATCAAGCACCGTACTCTGCAATCGCTTGCAGACTTTGAGCCGTGTATTGGCAAGCAAGAACTCGCTGCAGATACTCGACTGCATCCTTTTCGAACTGGCTGGCGGCACGCTTCGGCTGACGGCTTCGGACAGCGAAACGACGCTGGTGACGACGCTCGACGTGCAGGAGGCAGATGCCGACGGACGTTTTGCCATCAAGGCCAGCACCATTATCAATGGTCTGAAGGAAATCTCGGAACAGCCCATCACGATTGACGTCAATGGCGAAAGCCACGAAATATTGATTACGTACCAGAACGGCCGCAGCAGTTTTGTCGGACAGAGTGGTGACGAATATCCTGCCGTGCAACCCATCAGCGAGGGTGCACAGCAAATCGGCATTGCTGCCGACGTGCTCCTCGGCGGCATTTCGCGTGCGCTCTTCGCTACGGCTGAAGACGAACTGCGCCCCGTGATGAACGGTATCTACTTCGACATCACGACCGACAACCTCACGTTCGTGGCGAGCGACGGCCACAAACTGGTGCGCAACCGCTGCATGGCTGCCCGTGGCGAGCAACCCGCTGCCTTCATCCTGCCCAAGAAGCCGGCTAAGACGCTGAAGGATATTCTCGGACGCGAGACGGGCGAGGCTGTCATCCGCTTCGACGAACGCAACGCGCAAATCACGTTGGAGAACTACACGCTGAACTGCCGCCTCATCGAAGGCCGTTATCCCAACTACGCATCGGTCATTCCGAGCGACAACCCCTTCCGCGTCACCATCGACCGCGCTGCCCTCATCGGTGCGCTCCGCCGTGTGCTCGTCTTTGCCAGCACCAGCACGTCGCTCGTCAAACTGCGCATCGACACGAACAACATGACCGTTTCGGCACAGGACATCGACTTCTCCACATCGGCTGAAGAGCACATCCTCTGCGACTATAGCGGTACGCCGATGAGCATCGGTTTCAAAGGCACATTCCTCATCGACATCCTCAACAGCATCACCTCGCAGGAAGTGGTGCTCGAATTGGCAGACCCCAGCCGTGCAGGCGTCATCGTTCCTGTCGAACAGGAAGAGAACGAAGACCTCCTCATGCTCCTCATGCCGATGATGCTCAACGAGTGATAAACGTAATTTCCCGATAAACGGATTGAGAATTGAAAATCGCGAAGTTGGGCACGCTTCACGCTTGTCCCGACATTCGCCATTTTCAATTCTCAATTTTTAATGACCTACACTGCAACATGAAACTCAACCTGCTGCGCCCCATCGTCTTTTTCGACCTCGAAACCACGGGCGTCGACGTCAATCGCGACCACATCGTCGAACTTTCCTACGTGAAAATCTATCCCAACGGGAACGAAGAATCGCGCACCATGCGCATCCGACCTGCCGACAGCAACGGACGCACGTTGCCCATTCCGGCAGCGTCGACCGACATTCACGGCATCAGCGATGCCGACGTGGCAGACTGCCCCACGTTCCGCGACATTGCCGCCGACTTGGAAAAGGCATTTGCCGATTGCGACTTCGCCGGCTTCAACAGCAACCGCTTCGACGTGCCGCTCCTTGTCGAAGAATTCCTCCGTGCGGGCGTCATGGTGAATTTTTCCGACCGAAAGTTCATCGACGTGCAGAACATCTACCACAAAATGGAACCCCGCACCCTCTCGGCAGCCTACCGCTTCTACTGCGGCGAAGACTTGGAGAACGCCCATTCCGCCGATGCCGACACGCGTGCCACACTGGCCGTGCTCGAAGCGCAACTCGACCGCTACGGCGATGCACTGCAGAACTCCGTCGATTTCCTCGCCAATTTCTCGGCAATGAACCGCAACGTCGACTTTGCCGGCAGAGTCGTGCTCAACGACGCGGGGGTGGAAATCATCAACTTCGGTAAGTTCAAGGGAAAGAGCGTGAAGGAAGTCCTGCGCATCGAACCCGGCTACCTCAACTGGATACTGCAGGGAGATTTCCCACTCAACACCAAACAAGTCTTTCAGCGACTCGCGCTCAAATATACCGTAAACAAGAAACCATGTTGAAAGGAAAGAAAATCGTGCTCGGCATCACGGGCAGCATTGCCGCCTACAAGTCGTGCCTCATCATCCGTCAGTTGGTGAAGGCAGGTGCCGAAGTGCAAGTCGTCATCACGCCCGCGGGCAAGGAGTTCATCACCCCCGTCACGCTGTCGGCACTGACCTCCAAGCCCGTCGTCAGCGAGTTTTTTGCCCAACGCGACGGCTCGTGGCACAGCCACGTCGCACTCGGGCTGTGGGCAGACGCCATGCTGATAGCCCCCGCCACGGCATCGACTATCGGTAAAATGGCAAACGGCATCGCCGACAACATGCTCATCACGACCTACCTGTCGATGAAAGCCCCCGTGTTCGTCGCACCGGCAATGGATTTGGACATGTATGCCCACCCCTCCACGCAGCACAATCTCGACGTGCTCCGCTCCTATGGCAACCACATCATCGAGCCCGGCACCGGTTTCCTCGCATCCCACCTCGAAGGGAAAGGCCGCATGGAAGAGCCCGAAGTCATCGTGCAGCAGTTGGATGCCTATTTCGACAACGCAGACGCTGCACCGACGGCAGACCTGCAAGGCAAGACCGTGCTCATTACAGCGGGGCCGACGTATGAAAAGATAGACCCAGTCCGCTTCATAGGCAACTATTCGAGCGGCAAGATGGGCGTGGCGCTGGCACAGGAATGCGCCCGTCGCGGTGCCGACGTGCAACTGGTGTGCGGCCCCATTTCAAAGTCCCAACTCATCAGCCTTCATCCCGACCGCATCCACATCACCCGCGTGGAGTCGGCACAGCAGATGCACGACGCCTGTGTCGAACGCTTCCCGCAGATGGATGCCGCCATCCTCTGTGCAGCCGTGGCAGACTTCACGCCCGAAACCTGTGCCGATGCCAAAATCAAGCGCAAGGGCGACGACATGGTGCTGCGGCTGAAGCCGACGAAAGACATTGCGGCAGCCCTCGGACGCATCAAGCGCGAGGGGCAGACGCTCGTCGGATTTGCCCTCGAGACGAATGACGAGCACGCAAATGCCGAAGCCAAACTGCAGAAAAAGAATTTCGACTTCATCGTCCTCAACTCACTGCGCGACGAAGGTGCCGGATTTCGCACCGACACGAACAAAATCACCATCATCCGACGCGACCACACCTGCACGCCCTATCCGCTCAAACCGAAGGCGGAGGTCGCAGCCGACATCGTCGATGTGCTCTGTCAACACCTCTAAACCGCGCATTCTCATCTCAACCACCCGAACACCCCATGCGACGCTTCTTCACCTCCTGCTTGCTGACCGCCCTCTGTTCGTTCCTGCCCACCATGCTCACGGCACAGGAACTCAACTGCAAGGTCAAGGTAACGCACGCACAAGTGCAAGCCACCAACACCAGCGTGTTTGAAACCCTCGAAACCGCCATTCGCGAGTTCATGAACAACCGCTCATGGACGGAACTGCAGTATGCACCGGAAGAACGCATCGACTGCTCGCTCACCATCAACGTGCAGCAATACAAAAGCGAGGACAACGCCTTCCAGTGCGAACTCCTCTACCAACTCACGCGCCCCGTCTACAACTCCAGTTACAACAGCGTCGTTTTCTCCATGCGCGACAAGGCCTTCCACTTCATCTATAAGGAATACGACCCGCTCGAATTCAACATCAACAACATGACGGACAACCTCACCGCCATGCTTGCCTACTACGCCTACCTCTTCATCGGGCTCGACCTCGACACCTTCTCCCCCATGGGCGGAACCGACGTGCTGCAGCAAGCCGCAAGCATCGTCAACAACATGCAATCGAGCGGCGAACCCGGTTGGAAAGCCTACGACGACAACCGCAACCGCCACGGCATCATCGACGACTATCTCGACGGAGCCATGGAACCTCTGCGCCAACTCTTCTACAAATATCACCGCCAAGGTCTTGACGAAATGGCGAACAATCCCGACCGCGGACGCACCGCCATTTCCGAATCCATCGAACTGCTCGACGAGGCGCACGGCAACAAACCCTTGAGCGACTGGCCCGTCATGTTCACCGACTACAAACGTGACGAAATCGTGAACATCTACCGCCAGCAGCACGGCACTGCCGCCGAACGCGAGAAGGTGCAATCCATCCTCTCCAACATCAACGCGTCGCAAAGCCGCGAATGGACGAAAATCACGAAGTGAATGTAGTTCATACCATATAAACAGCAAAAAGTCGAATGCGCAAGCATTCGACTTTTTGTTTCATTTCACACTTCCAATCAATGATTGTGCACGTCCAAGCCGAGTTGTTGAGCGGATTTCGACAGCCTGCAGAGGTGTCGAAAAACGGGTATGCAAACACAGAAAAAGGCGTGCGCATAAGCGTGAACACGTTTGTGCATACGCCTAAAAACGCTTATGCGCACGCCTGAACACGTTTATGCGCACGAATTTTTCGGCATGTGCGCACGAATTTTCAGGTTTTATAAATCGCTGAAAAAGAAGGTTTTATAATGAGCCTTCTTTGTCGCAGGTGGTCGTCGGATTTTACCGCAGGTGGTCGTCGAAGTAGCGCGTGATGTGTTCGTGCAGGTGTACGCGGTCGGTTCCCATCATGTTGTGGCCGTCGCCCGGATAGACGAAGAGGTCGGGGTGGGTGCCGGCGTCGATGCTGGCACGGATGA
>JAFLUS010000099.1 GCA_022508685.1 Prevotellaceae bacterium
GTGTTAAAATTAACATTTAAGTGTTAAAATCGGCGTTTTCTTAACTTGCTGATAACCAAAGGTGTACTAATTCAAAATTTGGAGTGCACTTCCGTTGAAATTGAAGTGCACTTCAGTTCAATTTGGAGTGCACTCCGGATGCAACGGAAGTGCACTCCAGAAACGTGAAAAGTGCACTATGTATAACTTATTGTTTATTAGTGGCTTATAGTGTATATACCTCACAAGTGGTTAGTTGCGAATTTCGCAACTAACCACCTATGTCATTTGTTCGAGATTGCCATAGAAAAAATGGTGTCTGGCAGAATTGCTTACGTCACTTGCCTTATTATTGGGTGTTCTGCCACGTTCTCTGCCGCGTGGCGTAGAGGCTTTGATAGGTTTGATTGGCTTCCGCCTCGGTCAAGTCGCGCACGCATCTGACTCGGTCGATGGGGGAGGTGTTATTCGCCAACAGAGTTGCAGTGATGATTTCCGAGGCTTTATTGGTGTTGACATTGACGGTCAGAAATCGGAACGTGCGCGAAGGTGCGTTGCCGGTGTCTTTCGCACCGGTGACTTGATTGTATAGTTCCTGCGTGCAGGTCATGAAGGCATGGCTGTTACCTTCGCGCCGCAGCAACTGCGTTGAACCTTGAATCATGAAATACATGATGGCCAATTCCATCTGATTGGGGACGCGCCAGTTCGTTTGTCCGCTTCGTCTATTCAGGTCGGCGCATGGTGCAGCATCTCTTACGTCTGATACATATAGGTTGAAACTCTGGTCAGTATCTGCATAGGTGCGAGGCGTGGCGGCTTCATCGGTATAAGGGCCTCCAAACGTGTTTCCTCGCGGTGCGATTTCAAAACCATAGTAAGCCATCGTGTTCAGTTCGCTGTTGATGCTGTGCATGGTTATCGGTGTGTTGGCTCGCGGTCGCAGCGTTTCTTCGGGATAGTGTTTGATTTTGACCATGCCGCCAAATGAGGTGGTGCTCCAGTCGGAATCGTCGTAGGCGGGTTCTGCTTTCAGGTCTTTCGCTACCGACCTCAAGTCTGTGCCGAGGCTGCGGATGCATCTGATTTCCCACGGCGCTGCTTGCCATGTCGCGTTTCCTCCGCCGTAAAAAGAACTGGACGACACACCTTCCTCGAGCCAGATAATGCGGCTGTTGGAGGCTGCCATGTGCCATCGTGTACGGAAGGCGTGTCCGTCGTTAGATGTTCGATTGATATATTCGAGATTGTGCGTATAATCCATCATCGGAGATGGCAGAGTGGCTGCCGCAAGGACAATACGTGTAATCTGTGCAGATGCGGGGACATACCAACGCATCTCTGAAGGGTCAATCGTTCCGTTTCCGTCCAAGTCTCGGTTGCGGTTCATGCATGCTCGTACGGTTTCAAGATATTGGATGTTGTTGGTGTTGCCGCCGTATTGAGGGTCTTGCAAATCGCCGCCCGGACCATTATATGTACCTGTAGTGCCGGTAAGGGCTGCTGCGCCAATCAGTTCATTCATGGGGACAAACTCAGTGTGGGCTTGCCCCAATTTGGCAATTTCGGGACTTAAATTACGATAGTATATATATTGGTGTCCGTTGGGGTTGGCGGCATTGACAACTTGCAAGGTTTGCTGCACAGACAACGGAACAGTGTTATTTGCTCCACCTCCTTCTGCTCCGCCCATACCTCTCCAGCAGTTGTAACGGCCATTGTTCTCTTCGGTATTGTTGTTGACGGCATCGATAGTATTGCCAAGAGTGGTGGTCGTCCACCGCACGTTCATGCCGAACGATTCGTTAGTGTGTTCCACGCCGAATGCAGTCAGGTTGTCGGTGGTGTGGTCGCGGTCGTCGTAGTAGGTTTGTATGGATTTTTGGGAAATGGCATATTTGGCGGTGTAGTGCGTGCTGTTGGCGTCTACGGATTGCGACTCCATGATGCGAATCCAGAGGTGGCGGTCGGGTTGGTTGGCATAGTGCCACCATTGCGGATTGTCGTCGGAGGCTTCGTTTCCGCGATTACCGACAGACTCGTCTTCATAGGAATATTCTTTGATAAAGACGGTGTAGTAACCGGCTTGCTTCTTCTCGATGAGTTGCTTGGCATTCAAAAGGTCATCGCTTCCTAATCCCGGATAGGGAGGAATGGTGTTGCCCGGGTCTTCGGTGCCGCGATAGTAGAATTCTGCCCAATCGAAGAACTTTTCCATGTCGCCGGTAGGCCACGGGTCTTCGGTGGAATAGACGAAACGTTGTCCGTCGTAGTAGGAATCGATGGTGATGTTGAAATTGCCGCCGACTTCAGATTCGGCGAGGTAGATGTTCAATACACCATAGTGGGCATCCAGTATGAAAAATTCGTCCGTGGTGTCGGTGATGATACCTTCGGCTCCCGGTTGTGCATCGCCGTCGCGGTGGGCTTCGACAAGGATGTTGTGAACGCCGTTGACGGTGATGTTGTAGGTGTAGTGCGAATTGCGGAAGTTGTTGAAGTCGGTGGCATCGTTGTTGATATAGCCTAAGTGCACGACATAGGTGACGGATGCCGTTCGCGTGACGCTTCCGCTCGTGTAGTCGTTGGGGTCGTTATATCCGTTGCGGTATTGCAGGCGTCCTTTGAGAACGATGTATGATGCTTCGTTGTTGAGGTTGTATTGGTTGGTTGGGCATAGGGCGGTGTACAGGCCGGTGTTCGTCTGGAAGAATTCTTCATTTTTATACTCGCCGTCGGTAGTCCATTCGCGTTCGCGGTCGGCATAGGTGGTGGCGGTGCCGGTTCGCTTGTTTTCCATCATCCAGAAATTGAATGAATAACTGTCGAGACCGCCGTTGGTGTCGGGAATGCGGGTGATGTCGCTGCTTCGGAACACGGGCGATTCGACGTAATTGTCGGAGCGGTTGCGCAAGGGAATGACGTCGCCTGCATTGCGGTCGTCGATGCCGTTTGCAATGAGTTTGCGATTGCCGGCAGACTGCTCAAGCACCCACGAATAGTAAGGCACGTTGACGATTTGCCAACTTTCAAGTTCAAATTCCGAAATGTTTTCGTTGCCGACTGCGACGTTCACTTCAATCTGCGACCATGTGCGGCGCAGGTGGATAGCGCCGTTTCCCGTCCAGTTGTTCATTCCGGGTGAGATGTAGACGGTCGGAATGTCCTCCCACGATGCGGGATGCGTGGTGTTGTCGAGGTAGTAGCCGCTCATCAGCATGCCGTCGCCTTCGGTAATGTTCGGACGTCGGGTGTTGCTGTTGCTGACGTTCTTGACGGCTATGTTCTTGAATTTCTCCCATGTGTCGGCAGCATTCAGCAGTGCCGACAGCACGCCTTCCGTTCCGTCGGTGGTGATGCCGTCGTATTCGGCTGCATTTGCCACGGCGACGATGTAACTGTTGCCCGATTTGGTCTGCACGTCCGTCAGTGTGCGGAAGTCGTGGTCGCCGGGAGTCGTCGTTCCATATTCTTTGTAGAATGTGCGTTCGCCCGAATTGGCGTTGTAGATGGCTACCGCGAGCGTGTTGATGCGGTTGTCGAGTTCTCCGGCTCGGGTGAGCAAGGTGGCGTCGGTGACGTTGATGCTCAGGTTCAATGTAGCGGACAGACCTTCCGGCCCCTTCTTTTCATCATAGATGGCTTCGTCAACACAGGCAGAGAGGGAAAGGATAAAGAGCAGCAGGATGCCTTTCCATGTTGCCATATATAGAGGTGAGGTCTTCATCGGTCGTATTTCTCTTGATGTCATGGTTCAATTATTGGAATGCGGGGATGTTAACCGTATATTCATCCCATGGGCAGATGCCATATTGAAGGGTAACGTCCACATCGCGGGTGAGCGATACCTGTATTCTGTAGATGTGGTTGCGCAGTATCATGCCTTCGCTCGTGGGGAACTGAGGCACGTTGGCGTAGTAGACTCTGGCATCGGTTGCACTGAAGGCAACTGTTACCGCAAGTTGGAATTTCGCCGTTTCTGCAGCAGCATTGGTATAGTTCATCTCCGGAAGGTAAGTCGTCCACCATGAGTCGAACAGCGTGTCCCAGTCTACACCATTGGCGTCGGCGGCAGTGGCATATTTGTTCACCTTGACGAACGGGCGGTTTGTGCCCATCACAGCCACCGACGGCAAGGACGAACTGCGGACTTGGTTGAAACCATCGGCAAAACTGCCCGGGCGCGGAATGAACAAGCCGTTTTCCTGATAATTGACGAGGCTGACTGCAGTGACGAGCGGGTAGGTTTCCGTTGCCGGACGGTCGATGTTGTCTGCCACTTCCATTTTGGCTACGCATCGCAGCATCTGGATGTTCTTCTGTGCAAAACCTTCAGCCGGGACGGACGGATAGAGCGGAAGCGGATTTTCAAAACTCGTTTCTCTTATCCGCGACAACGGAATGCCCGAATAGTCCTGTCGTCCGTACATGGGGATGCCGTTTGCCGGTGTGGCGCTGACTTGCGGCTGCCACGTCTGTGTCATCGTGAACGTATATTCTGCGATGTTTTCCATGTTGGAGAGGGTCGTGGTGACCGGAATGACCGTGGGATATTCGGCGCCGATGGACTTCCAGTTGGCGAGCACCATGATAGAGAATGAAATGTTTTCGTTGGCATCCATGACCATTTCCGGCCGCATGCTGACCTTGGCGGTGAGCAATATGCCTGTATCGTCCAAGGTTGTCCGCGGTGTCAGTTCCTCCATCAGCAAACCATTGCTGGAATTGAAGAGATAAATTCTCATGTCGTCGGGCGTGAGGTAGTTCTCGGCTGCAAGACCGCCTTCCGCTTCGTGGTCGTCGTCGTCGAACTGCTCGTCGCCGACGGCTCTCGTGCCCACGGCAGATGCTGCGCCCGTTGTCAGACGGAACTGGAGATAGACCGTTTCCTCCTTGCCTTGGTCGGCAGAGGGACAGTCGTAGTGGTCATCGTTGACGCATGACGACAGCATCGCCCACCCTCCCATGCTGATGAGCATGAGGGCAAGTCCGATAGTATGCTTGATGTTCAGTCGTCTGCGCATTGTGATGATTGTCCTTTATGGCGTTGTCTTATTCTCCTCCCGTTACCGTCTCATCTTGGTCGGGCACTTTCACCCAGTTGTTGACGATAATTCTGACGGGCGTCCACGTCTGGTCGTAACCGGTGAAGTAGAAACTGCAATAATAGGTGTCTTCGCAGTCGAGATACCACTGCTGGTTCTTGTTCGTGCCGGCCTTGGTGAACGTCTGCATTTCGAGCAGATACTTGATGAAGGGAATGGCGAATACTTCCGTTCCGTCTTTGGCGCGGATGACGATGCGTGCATTGTCGGCATGCGTGGCCATGAGCCGGTTGACGGACAGATGAGCAATCATGGCACCCGATTCAAGGCGCTCGCCGTTGTATTCGGTCGATGTGTTGAGGAGTTCCTTGGTGTGTGCCTTGTACGTGAGCATTTCGTCCTCACTCGTCACCATGTTGGTGGTGAAGTCCATGGTGCCGTTGGCATCTTGATACACCACCTCGTAGTCTCCGTCTGCCAGAGAGGCATAGGGGTGCTGAATCCATACGGCTATGTCGTTTGTGTTTTTTGTCAATTCAATTTCTACCATTTCGCCTTGCTCAGCCAGCCTGACGTGCGTTGTGCCTTGGTAGACGGCATCGTATTGTTCGTCGTGAACCGGTTCGCCGGTCGCTGCCATTTTGAGGTGGCAGTTGTCGCCGGTTGCACGCGTTGTGTAGTTGTGTTGAAGGATATAAGCATTGTTTTCATCGTTGGCATCCAGTCCGCACCATGCGATGAAGGTGTATTTGCCGGGCTGCAGGTCGACGGGCATCATGCAGTGGTCTTTCAGATTTTTGGTCTGTTCCGTCTTGCTGAACACGAGTTCGCCCGACTCCGTGTCGATGACGAATAAGTGAACAGATGTCACGCTGTTGGAGAAGGCATCGGCTCCGACCCCATTGATGGTGCGAAGCGCCTGTCGGTTCTTCGTAAACACAAATTTTACCCATGTCGGACATGTTTCCTCACCGTCGTAGATGAGGTCGCTGCATGAAGTGAAGGAAAGGATGAAGGTCAACAAAAATGCCGACGACAGCAGTTTGACAATCTTATTCTTAATCATAGGATTTGTAGTGGTTGAGAAGAGATAGTTGGCTCTGATGCGATATGTGGATAAGGAGGGGCAAACGCCGGATTTGCGGGCATCTGCCCCTCCGCTTTATTTAGGTATGGATAACCTGTCGGTCAGTCTTTAGAGTTCTACATCCTGAGTAGGAACGACAGCCCAGTTGAGGACAACGATGCGGGCACCGATGTAGTAGTCTTCGGGGTCGGTCGGCGGAACGATAGGTTCATCAGGATTAGGAATGGCATTGCCAAGACCTTCAATCTTCGATACGTTGATTGTGTAGATGTGGTTACGAACGATACCGAAGTCACCCGACTGAACGTTTTCCCACTCGAAGTCTGCGCTGTTGGCACCACCGGCAACAGTAGCGTTCTTGTTGCCCGTGCGGTAGTAGCCAAGGTGCTGAATGGGCACATTGAAGTATGCCTTACCGCCATGGAAACCGTATGCAGTGCCGGCACCCGACATCACGCGCTGGTTCACGAGCACGATGTTTTCTTCCGTTACGGGTGCATAGTCGTCACCAACTTTTGCATATACATTGCCTATTGCTTCTTCGGTGAGTTGCAAAGTGACATAGCGGCTGTCTATCACGAGGTTACCGCGAACGTCTGCTGACGGATGGATGAGTGTAAGGTATTTTGCCTGTTCGTCGGCGGTCAGTTCTTTGCCGTCTGCGTCAGATGCAAGAGCAATCGTGTTGCCCAAGAAGAATGCCAACATGGCGTCTTCCGTATAATATTTGTAGCCATTTGTTTTATTACCTGTAACGTAGAACAGTTCGTCATCGCCCAATGTAACGGTTTCCTCACCATACTTCACTTCATAGTGACCAACCATGACTACCGATGCAATAGCAGCGCGAGGGCTTGCAAGGGGGTCTGCTGCAGCAGTCTTGAGTGCGCTGCCAGAAACCGTATTTTC